>NZ_ARZA01000105.1 GCF_000387765.1 Caldisalinibacter kiritimatiensis | reverse complement strand
CCCCCGTAATTATTCTATTATTAATTTTAAAATTTGATATTTTTAAACTTCTTTTTCAAGCCACTTCCCTTTCCTAAACCAATACGTTATAACAATTGCTTCAACTATCACTGAAATACTTATTGCTAACCATACCCAGTTTGAACCTAATTTTAAAATTTTAGCAAAATAATAAGCAAAAGGGATTTTGAAGCCCCAATTTGCAACCATTGATGCTATCATAGGTGGTGCAGTATCCCCTGCACCTATAAATGCTCCTCCATAGACTACAGGAAATATTACAAATAATACTCCTATATATACTATTCTCAAGTAGTTTATACCTATATTTACAACTTCTATCTCCTTTGTGAATAATAACATAATATATTTAGGAAATATAAAATATGGTATAGCAAATACAATCATATTTAAAGCCGCTAACTTTATACCATCACTTATTACTCTTTTTGCTTCTTCTTTAGCATTTTTGCCTAAATTTTGACCAGTAAGAACTGAAATAGAAGTTGTTAATCCCATTAAAAATATAAAAACTAAATTAAACACCCTACCTCCAACTGTAAAAGCTGCAACTGCTTCCGTTCCTGAATAACTAGCTATCTTAAACATAATTAATCCTGTAATAGGTCTAGAAACTGCTTGAATAGCTGAAAAGAAACCTATTTTTGTAATTCTAAACATAATATTTATATCAATCTTACTATTCTTAAATCTTTGGATTATTTGAGCATTGAAAATTTTAGAATTAATAAAATATACCATTAAGATGAATGCAAGAATGTTAGAAATAACAGTAGCTAAAGCTGCTCCTTTAAAACTTAAATTAGGAAAGAAAAAAACTCCGTGAATTAATAAAGGGTCAAGAATTATATTTAAAAAGTTCATTATTATAAATATTATCATTGGAGTTATTGTATCCCCTTTTGCCTGTAGAATAGCTCTACCTGTCAAATTAAAAAACGTAAAAGGTATACTAATCAAAACCAATTTTAAGTATTTTTCTCCATATAATAACACAGAACCTTCTGCACCAAACATAAATAATATATCTTTTGCATATGCATAACACATAATAGATATCGTACTTCCCACAATAACTGCTAAAATTAAAGCATGTAAAGAAATATGAATTAGCCCCTTAGAATCGCCTTCTCCTGTCTTTCTAGAAATTAAGGCAATTGACCCGGCAGCTACTAATTGTGAGAATACAATTATAACACCCAGTATCGAAGTACTAAAACCAATTCCAGCTATTATTTCTATTATATTTATTGTCGATATAAACCACATATCCGCAATTTGCAAAAAAGTTTGTAATAGTTGACTCATCATTACAGGCCATGCTAGTGACCATATTAGTTTAATTCTATTAGCTTTTACAAGTTTATCAACCATTTCTATCACCTATATATATTCTTTAAAATATTTACATTATACCATAATTATCTAAATATTCGTATATTAATTAATAATTTTATGTTATAATATAATCATTAAAAGGGATACAGGGGGGTTGTATATGTCCTATATGACAATAAGGCAAATTAGGCATCAAATGTGTCTTAATAAACTTAGAGAATTAGGTTGCAAAGTGATTTCAGTACACGGAGTAATGTTCCATGTTAAATACTCTGTAAACGATTTCAAAATTGAGTACATATACCATCTAAATCCAGATAACACATATTATTTAGAAAGAATAAAGCCTTATGTTGTTTCAGCAGGAGTTATGAATTCTGAAGAAGAAATAGTTAACGCCATAAAAATAGACATAGAACAATTCAAAAATGCCAGTCAAAGTAAAAATTTTAATAATTTTATAGAGGTTAATACAGAAATATCAAAAGCCGTTAGAGCTTTTGAAGATTTATACTTATACTATAATATTTCAAAAGAAGACACTGAATTGATTAAAAATCATATTAAAGACTTCATGGAAAAATTGACCGAGGTTAAAAATAGAAGTAAGAGAGTATTCTATGAAAAAGACCCTCAAAGTTTCAATGACCAGTAAAAGCTGGTCTTTTTTGTTCGCTTTTTTTATGGTAAAGTTTGCTTAAGTTTTTGATAAATATTGAAAGTTTTTATTAAATTTTGTAGAATTTTAATAAGGTTAAACTTAATAGTATTAGAGGAAGGGGAATAAAATGCAGGAATTTGATAAAATATCAATATCGGAAATTTCAAAACAAGATATGCTCACTATTTTAGAGGCTTTGGACTATACTGGTAGAAGCACAAATAAGCAGCATTACATAGTACTAAAAAACAATATTATCAAAGAATTAAGTTCATTAGCAGAAAGTAGTGAAGAAGAATTTATTAAGTACCTAAAGTCACATATATAAAAGCGGCTCATAGCCGCTTTACTACTTTCTTAACTACTTTTCAATTTAAAAAATCTATATATACCAGACTTAGTTTTTATATAACTAACTATATATAAACCATCCTCGATTTTTTTCAGCACTTTACATTTATTTAAAAGTGAATGAAAGAATTCTTCACCGACATTAAACTTAAATATATCAGGTAATATATATTTATTTATCTTTAAGGTTTCTGGACTTATTCTTCCTTTTCTTAATTTTATTATATAAGTACATAAACTATTTATAAATCCTTTGCCTTTAAATTCCTTATCTTCTGTATACCCATTCAATAATCCTACTAATCCATTTACAAAAAAATTATATTCTATATTTCCAAAATCTACTTCTTCCTTTTCAAGTATTTCTAAAGTATTAATAAGTACTTTATAATTCTTACTTTTCCCTATACCATTTAACACATTCAATATTTCTATTCTCATCCGTTCAAAATCAATTGTATAATTACCAGGATATGTACTAACGTCACATTTATAATATTGTCCATATTTATTCAATATATCCTTTTGTGATAAATGTATTATTTCTTCTTTAATATCTCCTATTATATCTTCATAATTTCTATTATATTTATTATTTAAGATTATATATAATATCTTCGAAAGAGTAACTACTTCTATTAAATTGCTTATATTTCCTGTAGTATAAAATATATTTTTTATTAGTTCTTCTTTTATTATTTCCCAGTTTGTATTCGTAAAGATTATAGGTATCATTCTACTATAAACACTGTCATCTTTCTCTTGCCAATATGAAATATCATAGTAACTTTCAAACATATTTAATAGTGGTTTATTGTAACCATTTCGATAATTTCTCCATACCCCTAGCTCTTCATTAAATCTTTTATAATCAATTTTACATCCTACTATTTCTGCAGAAGGCATTATAGATTTTAGTGTTATTATAAACAATTCTACAATGTATGACCAATATAAACTATCATTTTTCACCTCAATTTTCTTCATAGTTGTTTGATTTATCTGTTTTTTATAACTTATACTATCTTCATAACAAGCATTTAATATAAAAGCTCTTATTTTATCTTCTGTCATATAAACACTCCTTAATATATACTATACTTAGTATAACAGAATTGCATAAAAAATTTAATATCTCTTTTCATAAGTTTCTTTGATTGATCTAGAATAAAAGTCAATTCTTCTTAAGGAGTGTTAAAAAAGAAGAAAAGAACCTAGCTAATAGGTTCTTCTCTTCTTTTTTAATTATACACTTGTATTTCTTCTAGACTTTCTTAATAGAACTATACCAAAAACAATTAATGCCACTGGAAATATAGCAGCTTTTAAAAATTTAAAAGCATGGTATACAAAGCCATCATGAATATGAAACATATAAGGCAATTGATAAAACAGTTCGTTTAATAATATTAAACTACCTAAAACAATTAAGCCTCCCCCCCAGTACACAGGGTTAACTTCTTTAAGATTCATATCTACTATCATTTCATCTTGAATATTTTCTCCATGCTGTACTTTTTTTCTTAAATGATAACAATCAAATACACTATAAAACCATATTATTACTGCAAATGGATTTAAAAAATCCGCTGTTGTAAATATGTTAGACAAAGCAATAACTCCAAAGAATGCAAACATTATTTGTAACCCTCGTTGCATAAGTCCTAAATACATATGGCCAGCTCCTGGTATAAACGAAAATACCGTAGTCCAAAATGTACTTATTTTCCTTTTCACCTTAAAATTGTTTACTGGACTATCCACCTTACTTTCATTATTAATTACATTCTTTATAATAGGAAGTCCTTTTTTCTCTGCACATTCCTTACATAAAACAACTCCATCATTGTTAACAGCACATTCACTACAAACCTCATTCCCACATTCATTACATACGAATGTTGTATTTTGCTCTTCATGGTTTATACTATTCACTAAAAACCCTCCTTAAATCATATACTAACTATTATCTTTGTTAATAAAACTCAAAAAATTGGTAAAATCTTTTATGTTATCCGTAAATATATTAAAAGGCTTTATAATTCTTTGATTTATTTTCATAGAACCCATGTATACATCAGCCGCAAAATCATCTATGTTATAACCTATTGATGATATATTTAATATAATTATAAGTAACCCAGCTGCAATAAAACTAGCACCCCAAATTCTTTTAGTCGTCTGTCTTATTTTATATATTTTTTTACTTGTTTTAATTTCACTCATTATTTTATCAGTTAAATTAGGAGGTGGTAAAACTACTTGGTGACTAGACAGTATATCAAATATTGCTTCCATTTCTTCATATTCCTCTCTACAACTCTTACATGTCTGTAAATGCTTTTCTATAGAATAAACTTGAAAATCATCTAATTTCTTTTCGAAGTATTTATCTATATTATTCATTACTTCTTTGCACTCCATATACTTACACCTCCACCTTCTGCTTTACTCAATTTATCCCTTAATATTCGTCTTCCTCTATATAGTCTTGTTTCTACTGTTTTTGCCGGTATGTTTAGATGTGATGAAATTTCAGAATAACTCATATTGTTAAAATGATACATTATTATTACTGTCTTATATATATTAGGTAATTCATATATTATCTTATGTACCTCTCTATCCATCTCTCTACCAATTACTTTTTCATCTGGAAGGACTTCTTCGTCTCGTATATTTTCTTCAAGAGTAAATTTATTTTCTTTATCCATACTTGAAAAAATTATCACTTTCATTTTCTTTCTTTTCCTTTTCCAATCCAAGCAAGTATTCATAGATATACTATAAATCCAAGTAGAAAACTTACTGTCATATCTAAAACTATCAATCCTGTTGTATATTTTTAGAAAAATTTCCTGAGATAAATCCTGAGCTTCATTATAGTCATTTGTAAACTTATATGCCATAGAGAATATCTTGTTCTTGTACTTATCCACTATCTTTTGAAATAAATCAATATTTCCTTTTTTAATTTCATTTATTATCTGCTCTTCATTCAAATTTGTATCACCACCTTAGCTATTCCTAGGTGATTAATTATTTTCTATTAATATATCACCGTTTCTCGTTTTTAAGTAAAAACTACTTTTACTGCTTTCT
The DNA here is from genome assembly GCF_000387765.1 of Caldisalinibacter kiritimatiensis. Classification (NCBI taxonomy): domain Bacteria; kingdom Bacillati; phylum Bacillota; class Tissierellia; order Tissierellales; family Thermohalobacteraceae; genus Caldisalinibacter; species Caldisalinibacter kiritimatiensis. The sequence goes on along the minus strand of NZ_ARZA01000105.1, from coordinate 53,942 downwards.
ACTACTTCATCAACACTCTGCTCATTTAACTCATCTTTTACGTTTAAGCCTATGTCATTGCTTATATCTCCATACTTAGAATTAACAATAAATCTACCCTTTTGTACTTCTAAAACTTTTATATATATATCTCCATATTCGTTTTCTATATTTACCTTTCCTTCTATGATATTACCTGCTTCATAGTAAATATTTCCATGTCTGGTTTTTAAATCTATATTCTTATAAGCACTTCTTAATTTTACATCATCATAACTATTATTTACTATTACATTACCTTCAATATTTTTTAATTCCACCTCTTCATGACTTGTCTTAACATCAACATTTCCCTTTATATTGTCACCAATTACTTCACTATAATCACTATCTATCTCTACATTTCCTTGTACATTACTTACATTTACATCATTGTGAGTGTTTTTTATATAAACATCACCAATAATATCTGCAACTTTAACACTTCCATGTAAATTTTCTATTTGTAAACTATCATTTACTCTTTCTATTTTCACTTCTCCATGTTTATTGATAACTCTAACCTTCCCCTCAACATCATATACACTTACGTCATCATATGTATTCTTAATTTCCACATCTTTCAATATGTTTTTGACTATTACTTCTCCATGTTCATTAAATATCTTTACTGATTCAATATTCTCTATAGTTACATCTCCATGCTTATCATTTACTTCTACTTTAAAATCTTCTGGTACTTCTATTAAATAATTAATCGTTATACTACGAATATCATTGTTGTTAATATATTGATATAAATTTGACTTAATATCAATTACATCTTGATTGCTTTCATCTATTTCTACAATACTATCCGCAATTTTGCTTGCGTACTCTTCATCATTATGCTTCATTAATATTTCTACATCAACATTAGCTTTATTTTTCTCTCCTCTTATAATTTCAACATCTCCATATGAAGTATCTAAAATAAGTGTTTTTTTATCTTTCACTTCTAGTGTATATTCTTTATTAAATCTTGAATCATATTTATATCCAATGCCAAAATCATTAAACAAATCTATATTAGAAACAAAGACATTAACAGTAGAAATTACTGAAGTAGCAACAACAATAATAATTAAAACAGTTAAACTTGCACCATCGATTTTAACTAACCTTTTTTTATTTCCTTTTTCTAACACAATTTTAGTTATAATTAACTCTAATCCAAAAGCAATAATTATGGAAGGCCATAAAATAGAAAAAGCCTTATTAAGATTTATTCCAGTAAAATTATTAGCCAATAACAATAACCCTAATGATACCAATGTTAGTGCTAAAGTTATTACTCCCACTTTCTTTGTCTGCATATTAAATCCTCCTTTAATTTATCATTCATTATATATAGACGATTACCTTTTAATAATCCCTTCAAAAAATATGAAAAGTAGCGAGAAAAATTCGCTACTTTTTATATACTGTATTCTTGTTACTAGTTACCTGTATTTATATAAGTTAAATATCTAAACATTAATTGTTATCATATTGTTTTTTAAACTTACTAGCATATTCTAAAACTTTTAAAGAATAATCGCTCACCGCTGGATTTCGCTTACCTGCCCTAGAAGCCATATATTTTTTAAGTCCATATTCACCTCTATTGTATGCAGTTAAGACTTTATGTATATCTTTATCCAATACTTTATTTAAATACCATAATTGAGTTGTAAATAATCTTATATTATATTTTGGGTCAAATAAATAATCTGGGTTATACTCTAGCCCCAGATTCTTAGCCAAAGGTTTAGCTGTATTTTCCATAAGCTGTCCAAGTCCTCGTTCTCCTTTAGAGCCTACTGCCTTTGTATTGAAATTACTTTCTAATTTCATTAATCCTAACACTAAAAAGATATCTAATTCCCTTAACTCACACTGTTTTATAAGGTACTCGGAGACTTCTGTTGATAACCCTGTCATATCTGTTACAAATTGTAGCTTTTTACTTTTCTCAGCTTGCTCAAATAAATACTCAGTATCTAAAGGCATTGCAACTCTTTTGTTATTTATAACCTCTATCTTAATAGCTTTACTTCCATTTTGAGCTAACATAATACCATATACTGTACTAGTCAAAATAATAGTAAATATAGCCACCGAAAGCAAAACCTTCTTCTTCATCCTTTTCACTCCCTTTATTTCCTATTCTTGCTTAAAGACACAAGTGATATTATATAAAGTATTCTAAAGGGAGTCAATATTATTACATTATTTTAATTTACATTTTTATTTTTAAACAAAAAAAGAATTGGCAATTAAATTGCCAATTAAAAAATTAATAATAGTTCTGGGGGGATGTTCAATTAATCGCAGAAAGCCAGTGAGCCATCATGCTTAATTCGACATCCTATATTATAATTATACATTGTTTTTGCTTTTTTGTAAATAGTTATTTCTCTCTCTCATCTTTTTCTACTTTTGTCGTCACATTTTGTCTATTTTTTAGTTTACATCTTTTCAGGTGCTTCGATTCCTAATAACCCTAGTCCTATTTGTAATACAGTTTTTACTGCATATACTAGTAATAATCTGGCTTTTTTCATTTCTTCATTTTCAGAGAGAATCGGACAATCATGATAAAACTTATTAAACGCTTGTGCTATATCAACAATGTGTCTTGTTATAAACGAAGGTTCATTTTTTTCCATTGCATTAACTATTGTTTGAGGAAATGATTCTATTAGTCTTACGACATTAACTACTTGCTCATTTGTTAATTGAGAATAATCTACCTCATCAGTTATTTCAACTTCTGCTTTTTTTAATACACTACATGCTCTTGCATGGGTATACTGAACATAAGGACCTGTTTCTCCCTCAAAACTTAATGTTCTATCCCATGAAAACACATAGTCTTTAATTCTATTATTAGATAATTCCTGGAATATTACAGCCCCTATTCCAACTTTTTTAGCTATTTCTTCTCTATCTTCTAAGTTTGGATTTCTTTCCTTTATTATTGCTTTCGTCTTATCAATTGCTTTCTTTAGTACATCTTCTAAAAATACGACTCTACCTTTTCTAGTTGACATTGTACCTTCTTCAAGACTTACCATTCCAAAAGGTACATGTATACAATCTTTAGCCCATTCATACCCCATTAGTTCAACGACTTTTCTCCACTGGTCAAAATGAAGTTTTTGCTCAGCTCCAACTACATATACATTTTTATAGAAATCATAATGTTTCTTTCTATAAATAGCTGCGGCAATATCCCTTGTTATATATAATGTTGAACCATCGCTTTTTCTAATTAATGCTGGTGGCATATCATATGCCTCTAAATCTACTATATCTGCTCCCTGTGACTTAGTTAAAATGTCTTTTTGTTCCATTTCCTCAATTACTTTCGGCATTTTATCTGAATAGAAACTTTCTCCTGCATATGAATCGAACTTAATATTTAACATATCATACACTCTATTAAATTCTTTTAAACTTATATCTCTAAACCATTGCCAAATGCTCTTTGCTTCCTCATTTCCTTCTTCTAACTTTTTAAACCATGCTCTTGCTTTATTTTCTAATTCTGGGTCTGTTTCTGCTTCTTCATGGAATTTTACATATAGTTTTAATAGTTCTGGTATAGGATTTGACTCAATAACTTCTCTATTTCCCCATTTTTTATAAGATACTATCAATTTACCAAATTGAGTCCCATAATCACCTAAGTGGTTTATACCTATAGTATTAAATCCTAAAAACTTATAAATTCTATAAAGTGAGTGACCTATTACTGTCGACCTAATATGCCCAATATGGAATGGCTTTGCTATGTTTGGTGAACTATACTCTACTATTACATTTTTTCCTACACCAATTTCACTTGCACCATATTGACCTTTTTTGTTAAATACTTCTTTTAAAACAGATTCAGCTAGTATCTTTTTATTAATAAAGAAATTTACATACGGCCCTACATTCTCTATTTTCTCAAAATATTGATTTTCTCCAAGCACTTCTATTATTTCTTCTGCAATCAAGTTAGGAGCCTTTCTAAACTGCTTAGCTAATTTAAAACAAGGCATCGCATAGTCGCCCATTTCATAGTTAGGTGGTATCTCTATAAGTTCTTCTACTTCTTTTTCATTTAAAGTTTCAACTTTTTCACTAACTATTTCTGAAATAACTTTTTTAAAATCAATCATACTTATTCCCTCCTATACATAGAAATTTAATAACCAATTTACTTAATTATTATGTATTTACCATAAAATATAAAAAACCCCCATCTCAATTAAGAGACGAGAGTTATTCCCGTGTTACCACTCTTATTGATATACTAACTCTACAAATGAGTTAATATACCCTCTCTTGTCCCTATAACGCAGGGAATACGACTATTCCTACTAAATTTCAGATAGCTTCTCCGAGGTGCGCTTCAGATAAACCTTGGTATCGAGCTTCCACCATCCCCGATTCGCTATTACCTCTAGTTTATCCTACTCTCCTCTTCATAGAATTAATATATTTATTTTAAATATAGATTTTTTTATAATATACCATATAATATATACCAAATCAAGGGCATTTTATTCAACTACTATTTTCGTTTTATCTATTTCACATAAATCCTTACATCCAGTTAATATCATAGCTTGAATCAATTCATTTTTCATTTTACTAAGAACAGTATCCACTCCTTCAGCATATCCTCCATAAGCAGCTATAGCTATTGGTCTGCCTACCAACACTGCATCTGCTCCTAATGCTAACATTTTAAAAACATCTACACCTGAACGAATACCTCCATCTGATAGTATAGTTATTTTTCCTTTAACTCTCTTTGCAATCCTTGGCAATACCTGTGCAACTCCTTCAACGTGATCTAACACTCTACCTCCATGATTAGATACTACTATTGCTTTAGCTCCTATAGAGACCGCTAATTCCGCTTCATCTTCTGTCATTATGCCCTTTAAAATAAAAGGTAGGTTTGTTATTTTTACTAATTCTTTTAATTCTTCTACAGTTTTTGGTCCAACTGGCTGCCCTTTTAATGCCATTGTAATTAGCCCGGCTCCATCTATATCTACTCCAACTCCTAACGCATTAATCTCTTCTGCTTTTCGTATATTTTCAATTATTTTTTTATTTTCTCTTGGCTTAATGAACGGAACACCCTTTCCGTTAACTTTTTTAATACCCTCTAATCCAGTTATATACATAGAAAGGTCTGCTGTATCTCCAGTCATACCTACAGTTCCTGCAGATAAACTACCTTTGATTACAGCATCTACATATTCTTCCTCTGTTAAAGCTCCTCCCATATTAAAACTACTACCTGTTATCGGAGCTGAAATAATTGGCATATCTAATTTTTCTCCTAAAAAATCTACTGAAATATTTGGTTGTTTTGCATCATGTATAGTTCTAAGCTTAAGCTTTACTCTTTTTAAAGCTTCAATATTATTCTTAAAAGAAGTTCCAGTTCCTGCACCACCCATCCCAGGCACTTCTCCAGCACAAGCAATACCATTACATTCAGTACATACTCTACAATATCCTTTCATTCTTTCTCTTGCATTTTTTCTAATATCTTCTATATTCATAAGCATTCCCCCTTTACTTGCTACTATTAGTATTTTACTATAAATTATTATTTCTATAAACCATTAGTCTTTCTTTTTAAAGATTAAAGCCGGTCATAATGACCGACTTATAAGCTATTCACTTAATTTTTTAATATCCAAAATTATTAGTTGACCGTTTTCGTTTTCCTTATAGGTAAACTGAACTTTATCTCCAGTAGCTAGTTTGTTTATATTCTCTTTTACATCTTCAGATAATCTATATGCATTAGTTTTATCATTAACTTTCATTTCAATAGAATTATCATCTATTTGTCCTATATAGGTTCCTATCTCCTTATTTTGATTCCAAGTAATCTCAGTTATCTCCATTTGTTCATTTTGGTTTTTAATGTATAAAAACTGTACTTTTTGCCCTGACTTAGGTTCATTTTTTTGTAACTGTTGTTTAATTTGTTCAGACAATCTAAATGCCTTTGGTAATCCTTTTATTTCGATTTCTACTGAATTATTATCTATAAAACCTATAAAAATACCTTTTTCTTCATATACATCTGCTCTTTTTTTATTTATTTGTGATTGATTATTAAATTCTCCTAAAACAACTGGACGTTCATCCCTTTGTATTTTAATCACCTGGCTTGGATAGGTTAGTGCTTGTGTTACCATTTCATTTTCCTTTGGAGAATTTAAATTTCCATTTACAATAATTTTTTCATTTGTAGCTTTAACAGATGTTATTTCTACAGAGTAACCTCCTGTAGGCTTTTCACCTGCTGCTAATAGTATAAACTTGCTATCTTCTGTATCATGATAAAATACTCCCTCTTCTTTTGAATGTGTTTGATACCACATTAATACATCCTCATTTTCAATGGTACTTATATCAACAGTTTCAAATTCTAATTCTCCTGTTATTTTTTCATTTTGAGAATTAAAAGCACAGCCTGCTGAAATTCCAATAACTAAAATTAATACAAAAACTAATATTGAAAATTTTTTCAAATCAAATCACACTCCTTTCTATCCTTTTCTTATTATTTTAGACGTTGTTTATAGTGTTTTTGTTTCATTAAAACTTAATTTAACTATTTTTCACTAATTTTATGAGTATATTTCTGATTTTCACAAAAAAGCGGCCAAATAGCCGCTTTATTCATAGAGTTTATTTGTTATATAATTTCTCATTTGATTTACTGGTATTGTATCCAGTATATTGTAGTTTAAGCAATTATCACAAATACCTATAATATATACTTTATCTTCTTTGATTTTAATTCTACGTCTGTCTTCTCTATCTTTAATTTCAAATCCACAAAATTTACATCTCCAATTCATAAACATCTTCCTTATTACTTTCCTGAGAAAAATTTATCAGTAAATTCAAATTCTCTATTCATTTTTACATCATTCAGTTCTTCAATTTCTTTTCCTTCTACCATAATCTTTACTTTATCATTACCTTTAAAAAATGTAACTGTGTTAACAATAGAAGCAACAGCAATATTAGTATCAGTTGTATTATCATTCAGATTTTCTATAAACTCTTTAGATAGATTTACTATAACTGTACTACCTTCTTTGCTTACATCTAATACTTTTGTTCCCTTAGGTACTGGTGATTCAAGAGATTCAATTTCATTAAAAGATATTAAATCTTTTAATGCAATTTCTTCAATAGACATATTTTCAAGTCTCGGGTCATTTTCCTTAATTGTACGCGCTTCACTTTCCATAACTGGAACTTGGTCGTGTCTTAAATAAATTGAATATTGAATTTCTTCTATTTTTTCATCTTCTGTATTATTTTCGCTTATATTCTGCTCTTCTTTTGACTCTTCACTCTCTGTAGTGTCATTTACCTCTTCATTATTTTTTGAGCATCCAATTGCTAATGCTGAAACTAATACTAAAACTAATATTAATGATAAAAATTTTCTCATAGTTATTCCTCCTCTTGTCTTTCAGTCAATAATAACTCTTCTAAATTTTCCTCTGTATATATCTTAAATCCATTTTTTAGCAATAGATTTGCTGTTACACCGTTACCTTTAGTTATTTCACCACTAAAAGTCCCGTCATATATCTCTCCAAAGCCACAAGAAGGACTTCTTGCTTTTAATATAGCAATCTTAGCATCTACTAATTTAGCTATTTTTAATGCTTCTTCAGCACCTTTTACAAACTCTTTGGTAACATCTTCTCCTTCTTTATTTATGACCTTTAATCCTCCATTACTATCATAAGTAATCTCACAAGGCAATCTAGGAGTTGACAATCCTCCTAATTGCTCTGGACAAACTAATATTGCTTTTCCTTTTTGAACCAATTTTAATACTTCTTTATTTAAATTGTTTCCACCATTGTATTTGCAATTAACTCCCGCTAAACAAGCACTAATTATATACATACCATTCACCTCACTTCAAGGTAACTACTGTTACTCCTGAACCACCTTCTCCATATTTACCTAACCTAAAATTTTTCACATGTCTATGTCCCCTTAATAATTGACTAATGCCTTCTCTTAATACTCCTGTACCTTTGCCATGTATTATAGTAACTTCATTTAATCCCGCTATATAAGCATCATCTAAATATTTATCTACATCTAACATAGCTTCTTCTAAAGTCATACCCCTTAAATCTAACTCTGTTTTTATTGATTTTGTTTTTGTTTTTACCATTGTTTTTGTTCGTACTGATGCCTTAGATTCATCATCCGACTTTGTCTTCTTAAGATTAGAAATATGAACACTTATTTTCATAATACCTGCTTGAACCATTAAATTTCCACCTGCATCTGGAGATGTAACTACTGTACCCTTTTGATTAAGATTCAATATCTTAACTGAATCTCCAGGTTTTAAATCTTCTGGTGGCTTAGTATTCTTCTTAGCTAGAATAGCTTCTGTTAAGTCATTTTCAATATCATCTATATTTTTCTTTAACTTATCTTTAGCTTGCTGAATTTTTTTATTTCGCTCTTTCCCTACTTCATCTGATATATTCCTTAATTCTTTGATTATAGAATTTGCTTCTTCTTTAGCTTCTAATAAAACCTTTCTAGCTTCACTTTTTGCTTCTCTTATAATCCTCTCTCTGTTTTTGTCCAGTTTCTCTTTCTTTTGTGCTAATTTCTCTTTTAAACTTTCTACTTCTTTTCTTAATTTCTCTGTCTCTTGTCTATTTTCTTCAGTTATTTTTCTATCTTTTTCAATTTTAGCTAATACGTCTTCAAATTGAACACTTTCCTTTGACAACATCTCTTTTGCATTCTTTATAATAAAATCTTGTAATCCTAGTCTTTTTGATATTTCAAAGGCATTTGATTTCCCCGGCACTCCTATTAATAATCTATATGTTGGACTTAACGTTTCTACATCAAATTCTACTGAAGCATTCTCTATGCCCTTTGTAGATAAAGCATAAACCTTTAATTCACTATAATGGGTCGTAGCTACAGTCCTAACACCTTTATTATATAAATAATCTAATATAGACATAGCCAAAGCTGCACCTTCTGTAGGGTCTGTGCCTGCTCCCAATTCGTCAAACAATACTAAGCTATTTTTCCTTACTGACTTAAGAATATCAACAATATTGGTCATATGTGAAGAAAAGGTACTTAAACTCTGTTCTATACTTTGCTCATCTCCTATATCAGCAAAAACACTATCAAATACAGCTATTTCACTTCCATGCTCAACAGGTATATGCAATCCAGCTTGTGCCATCAATGTAAGTAATCCTATAGTTTTAAGTGTTACTGTTTTACCTCCTGTATTAGGTCCAGTAATAACTAAAGTATTTATATCTTTTCCTAGATAAACATCAATTGGAACTACTGTTTCTTTATCTAACAAAGGATGTCTTGCTTTCTTAATTTTTAAATATCCATTATCATTTAAAACTGGTTTAGTTGCATCCATATCTAAAGCTAGTTTACCTTTTGCAAATATAAAATCCAATTTAGACAGTACTTTCTGATTTTCTTTAATAAAATTACTTACAGATGCAACTTTCTCAGTTAACTCTGCTAATATTCTTTCTATTTCTTGTTTCTCTTTAACTTTAAGTTCTTTTAATTGATTGTTTAATTCTACTACTGCCATTGGCTCAATAAAAAGAGTAGCTCCACTAGCAGACTGGTCATGAACTAGTCCAGGAAAACTAGACTTATATTCCTGTTTTACTGGAACAACAAATCTATCTTCTCTGATAGTTACTATAGCTTCTTGTAGATACTTCTTATATTTTTGTGAATTAATTATAGAATTCAATTTATTTCTAATCTGTAAATTTTTTGATTCAATCTGTCTTCTTATATTCCTTAAAGTATTACTTGCATTATCTGAAATTTCTTCTTCACTTATTATAGCATTAAAGATACTCTCCTCTATATCCCTATATATATATAATTTACCTATCAATTCTTCTATGATTGGATATTTTGAACCTTTATCCTCTCTATCCTGCTTAATAAAGTTTTTGAGTCTTCTAGCTGCCCTCAAAGTATCAGCTACCATCAGAAGCCCACCTGGTGACAAAGTGGCTCCTATTTCAGCTCTTCTTATTTCACTGCTAATATCATGTATTCCTCCTAATGGCGGATTTGCTCTTCTTATTATAATTTTAACAGCTTCATCAGTTTCACATTGTAGCTTTTCCACCTCTGCAACTCCAAATACTGGCTTTAATTCTTTGGCTAATTTCTTTCCTAAGGATGATTGAGCTTTATCTACAAGCATTTCTATTATTTTTTCATATTCTAATACTCTAATCGTTTTATCGTTCATAGCATCTCTCCTTACTACAACACTTTCTTATGTCATTATAAACTTTTCTAGTCATAAAAATCAAATTACACCTCTAAAATAATGTCCTTTTGTAATGCTAGTATCTTGTTTATAATTTGAAACAAACTCTTTTACTTCCTTCATAGAAACTAAATTATTAATATAATCAAAAAATATATTTTGTATATCTTTAATATTGTTTTTTTCTATAGTAAAGTCTAATCTTATGATATTTACCCCTTCATTATAAACACTGTCTAAATGTTCAAGCACCATTAAAGGCTGACTGTTATATATTAGAGTTGTTTTTCCCTTTCGATTGAAGGGAAATACCATCCCTTTTCTATCACGAAGCCCATAAAGTTCTTTTAATTGGCATTTATCACAATAATTATTTGAATCACATCCTTTAATCAAGGATAAAGGACAATACTTAGTTATCATCAAAGGCAAGTAACCATAACCAATTGCTTCATATTTTATCTTATTTTTAGAAGTAATATCTGATATCTGATTCAATTTTAATTCTGGTGACAATGTAACACTACCTACACCATAATCTTTAAGAAATTTTACCGTTTTACTATTAAATATATTTAATCCTTCATCACAGTGAATTTTTACATCATATTTATCTTTTATAAACTTCAAAGTTCCTACATTTGAAACACTAATTCCGTCTATTTGAGATAAATCTATATTTCTAAATGTAGCTTCTAATTTATTAAAGTCTTTGTTCTCTAAAATCCTATTTGTTGAGAAATAAACTTCTTTGTTCTTATTTTTTACTTCCTGTATACACTCACTTAGTCCTTCAGTAAAGTTTAAATATAATCTATCTAATTTATCTATATTCAGTTTAGAAAATTGCTCAAAATTGGTTACTTTTATACTTATTCTTTTATCTTCGTCCTTAATTTTATTACCTGGGAAATCAAGAGCTTTTTCTGTTTTAATTATCATATCTTCTCTGTTAACTTCTATTCTATTATTTAAAATTCCTCTTTTTTTATTTAATTCACTAATTCCTTTCCTTCTTATTTTATTAAGTACACTATAAGAAACCATTGCATTTTCCTCTAAATTAATATTAATAGAATCTATATAATAAGGAGTACCACCTAATTTTTCCATCTGTTTTTTTACTTTTTCTTTGTTTAAACTTACTTTTCTAGCTTTTTCAACTAGCTCTTTGCTTATAACTTCTACATAATTTCCTTTGTCATCCCATATATGAAGGATTATAGGATTATTTATTTCTATATTTAAAGCCATATATATTTTTATTTTCTTTTTTTCACTTTCTTGTGTAAAAGAATTCTTGGCTTTTTCCAATAGCTTGACATCAGAAGTTTTATAAACTATTGAATTACTATTAACGCCTTTGAGTTTGTTAAGCTTTACCAAATCCCCTTTGTTAGCTGTATCAACTAATTTATTCTTTTTATATATTTTATTAACAATCATTCCTTTACTTTTTTTATTACTATAAATTACTTCAATACCGTCACCCTTATTTAATGAATCCTCTAATTTTAAATACATAAATTTATTGTCTTTTTTTACTATAGTTCCTAAATAAATCCCTTTATTATTTGGCTTATCAATGGAAATCATGTTTCTGCCATAATCCCCTAATATATATCCTTTTGTAAATCCTCTATTAAAGGCTTGTTTAATATCCTTCTTAACTTTTTCAGATACATCAACGCTCTTTTTCTCTTTTATTACCCTATCTAAAGTTCTTCTATAATTGTTTATAATAGTTGCAACATATTCAGGTCTTTTCATTCTTCCTTCAATCTTTAAAGAAATAATTCCTGAACTAATAATGTCATACAAATAATCTATTGTATTAAGGTCTTTGGGACTCAACAAGTATTTTTCTTCTAACTCCTTACTAATAGTTTTTCCTGTTTCCATATCTACTAAAGTATATGGCATTCTACAAGGTTGTGCACATCTTCCTCTATTACCGCTTCTTCCTCCTAAAATACTACTCATTAAGCACTGACCTGAATAGGATACACATAATGCTCCATGTATAAACCCCTCTAGCTCTATATCTGTGTTTTTCTTTATATAGTCAATTTCTTTTAATGATAATTCCCTAGCCAAAACGACTCTTTGAAAACCTAACTCTTCTAAAAATTTTACTCCCATAAAGTTATTTATTGTCATTTGAGTACTTGCATGTATATCTAAATCAGGTAGTATTTCTTTAACTATACTTGCTAGTCCTAAGTCTTGAATAATAATAGCATCAACATCTATATTATATAGATAAGTTATATACTCTATTGCATCTTTTAATTCTTTATCACTTAGTAATATATTAACTACAACATAAACTTTAACGTCTCTAATATGTGCATACTCTACAGCTTTTTTTAGCTCATTTCTATCAAAGTTAGATGCGTATTGCCTTGCATTAAACAACTTTCCACCTAAATATACTGCATTAGCACCATTTTCTGTTGCTGCATATAATGCCTCTATACTTCCCACTGGGGCAAGTATTTCTATATCATTCAAACAAATCATCTCCTATCTTTACATAGCTACAGTTGAAGAATTAAAAATAAAATAAAGGAGTTTTCACTCCTTATTTTTTAAGCCCCTAATTCTCCAGTTGATATCTTACTCATTATTATTACTACATCTATAACTATAAAATACACTACTATAGCTCTTTATGAACATATAAAATCTTCCACTAGATGATTATGTATTACTGTAGATACAAAATAATTTATACATTTATTCTGTGTAAGACAGTAGCTTTTCATTCTAATTCACTTATTTTCTCTTTATCAATTGTCTTAACAAATTCATTTAATTCCTTTTTGGTTTGCACTAATTCTAATTGATTTTCAAATAATTTATTTTGGAGTTCGTTTATAATCTTCTGTGATTTTTGTAACTCATTTTCTTTTAAATTTAAAGCTTGCTCCTGTTGTTTTACTTTTTTTCTATTAATTTCCAATTCTTTTTTTACTTCAAACAACTTTTCTTTATAATTATCTCGTTGAGTTTGAGCTTCTTCTAATTGTTTTTCTTTTAATTCTAATTCTTTCTTTATATATTCTAACTCTTTTAAAGGTTCTACCACCTCTTCTTTTAGCTCACTCAATTCTTTATGTGTTCTATAATATTTATCAGCAATATTAAATGCTGTCAAAATTGCAGACATAAACTTTGTTAATTTACCATTACCCTCATATATCTCTTTGAATTGCTTATCTACAAATTCAGCAATGCTTTTTATATATTCTTCAGATTCCTCTCCTACAACAGTATACTCATTATTATTTATTTTAACGGTAACTTTTCTTCTGTTGGTCATACGCTTCACTCTCCTTTGAACCAACCTTCTTATTTTCATTATACAACATAAATCCTCTACACTCTACAAAATAATATAATAAACTATATTTATCTCCAATAAGCAATTATACAAGATTTCAATTAACATTTCTATATAAATAAGTTTACTAAATTAACTTATATATAAGCAAACACATTAATACTTTTAGAACTATAGTCTTTAGTTTATATAGGCTTTCTATATCACTTAAATACAAAACATCGAACTTCAATTTTACTATTTGAGGTTATAAATTATAGGTTCATGGTATAATTATACTATAATTCCATATAAAACAAAAGGTAAATGCTAATAAAAAGTCAGTGGGATAAAGCCCACTGACTTTTTATCTTAAAGCAGCACCTAATTTCTCTTCTAACTCTTTTACTATGTTATCATGTACTTTAGTAACTTCATCATCTGTCAATGTCTTTTCATAAGACCTATAAGTGATAGAATATGCAATACTCTTCTTACCTTCTGGTATTTGTTCTCCAGTATATACATCGAATAATTCTATGCTTTCTACAATACCCTTTCCATTTTCTAAAATAACCTTCTCAATTTCTCTAACCATTACCTCTGCATCAACTACTACTGCAATATCTCTTGTTATTGCAGGGAACTTAGGTAGTGGTTTATATTGTCTTTTTAAATTAGATAAGAAAGCTATCAATTCAAAGTCTAATTCTGCAATATACACTCTTTCTTTCATTCCATAGTTTTCTAATACATCAGGATGTATTTCTCCTATTACTCCTATCACATGATTACCTGCTATTATACTAGCTGTTCTTCCAGGATGGAATGAATCATGTTTTTCTTCTCTTAAATACTCGTATTTATATATACCCAATCTATCAAGTATAGGCTCTATTACACCTTTAATATCAAAGAAGTCAAAATCTCCATACATACCTATACAAACTACTCTATTTTCATATGGTAGTCCCTTTATTGGTAATTCCTTAGGAATAAATGTATTTCCTATTTCAAATAATTGTGCTTTTTCTACACCATAGTTATAGTTTCTACTTAATACCTCCATCATATTTGGTACTAATGTTGTTCTCATTACACTATAGTCTTCTCCAAGAGGATTCATTAACTCAACATATTTTCTTTTCATACTATTTTCAGGTATTTTTATTTTGTCATACGCCTTAGGACTGATAAATGAATATGTTGTTATTTCACTTAATCCTAATCCTATAAGTAAAGACTTAAGTTTATCTTCTATTTGTCTAAATTTAGTTTTTTCTCCCCTTGTCAACGTCCCAACTAATGGCTTTAATTCAATCTTATCAAATCCATAGATTCTACCTATCTCTTCAATTAAATCTGCTTCTAGCTCTAAATCTTGTCTAAAAGTAGGAACCTCTGCTTCTATTTTACCATTAACTAATTTTGAATTAATTTCTAAACTATTTAAGATGTCTATCATTTTGTCAATCTCTATTGATACACCAAGAAGTTTCTCTACTCTCTCTGGTCTTAATGTAATTGTTCTTTTTTCGTTTTTATCTTCATATACATCTATATATCCGCCTACTACTTTACCTGCACCAATTTCTTCTATAAGCTGACATGCTCTATTACATGCTTGCTCTGCTAAATTAGGATCTAAGTCCTTTTCAAATCTTGCTGATGCTTCTGTTCTCAAGCCTACTGCCCTTGATGTTAGTCTTACATTTCTACCATCAAAATTAGCAGATTCTATTAGTATAGTTTTAGTATCCGTTGATACTTCACTATTTAATCCTCCCATAACACCTGCAATAGCCACAGGCTTTTCACTATCAGCTATCACTAACATAGATTCATTAAGTTCTCTCTCTACTTCATCTAAAGTAATTATCTTTTCATTTTCTTTAGCTCGTCTTACTATTATCTTATTATCTGTAATCTTATCTAAATCAAAAGCATGTAAAGGCTGACCAAGCTCTAACATCACATAGTTTGTAATATCTACAATGTTATTAATAGGTCTTACTCCCGCTTCGATAAGTCTATTTTGTAACCACATTGGTGAAGGCTTTATTTCTACATCCTTTACTATTTTACTATAATATCTTTTGCATAGGTCATTATCTACTACCTCTATACTTTCTACATACTGATTTATATCTTCTATCTCTTCTTTAACTTGTATATTTGGATATTTTAATTCCTTCCCTAATGTAGCTGCTGTTTCTCTAGCCATCCCTACTATACTTAAGCAATCTGGTCTATTAGGAGTAATTTCAAAATCTATAACTTCTCCATATATCCCCATTATTTCTTTCACATCTTTACCTAGTGGATACTCTTCATCAAATATGTATATACCATCTTTCGCTTCTTTTGGTATTAGACTTTCTGGGATACCAAGCTCCTGAAGTGAACATAACATACCATAAGATTCAACACCTCTAAGCTTAGTTTTTCTAATTTTCATACCTCCAGGTAACTTTGCCCCTACTAATGCTACTGGTACATAATCTCCAACATTGACATTCTTTGCTCCTGTTACTATTTGTAATTGTTCTTCTCCCACATCAATAGTTGTAATAATTAATTTATCTGCATTAGGATGGTCTTTAATGTCCAATATTTTCCCAACTACTACCTTTTTTACTCCTTTATCTATATTCTGTATGGAATCAACGTGGGAACCTGACATTGTAAGTTTATCTGCCAATTCCTTAGTATTAATATCTATTTCAACATATTCTTTAAGCCACTTTACAGGCACTAACATATTTATCCTCCCTTTCTTTAAGGAATATTTAATTTAAAACTTTAACCTTAATTATTAAAATTGTTCTAAAAATCTCATATCATTTTCAAATAATAATCTTATATCGTTTATACCGTATTTTACCATAGCTATTCTATCTACACCCAATCCAAATGCAAATCCACTATACTCATCTGGGTCTATTCCACAGTTTTTAAGCACTTTTGGATGTACCATTCCACATCCAAGTATCTCCATACTCCAACCAGTACCGTTACATACCTCACAACCTTCTCCTTTACATTTAAAACAAGATACATCAACTTCTGCACTTGGTTCTGTAAATGGAAAATAATGTGGTCTAAATCGAGTTTTCATTTCCTCTCCAAATAACTGTTTAACAAACATGTCGATTGTGTGTTTCAAGTTAGCCATTGTAACATTTTTATCTACTACTAATCCTTCTAATTGATGGAACATAGGAGAATGAGTGTCATCTACATCATCAAATCTAAAAGTTCTACCTGCAGATACTATTCTTAAAGGCGGTTCCATTTGTTTCATTGCCCTTATTTGTACTGGAGATGTATGGGTTCTTAAAAGTATATTTTCTGTAATATAAAATGTATCCGATAAATCTCTAGACGGATGGTTTTCTGGGGAATTTAAAGCATCAAAGTTATTATATACAGTTTCTATTTCAGGTCCTTGTATAACACTAAAGCCCATACTCATGAATATGTCTTCTAATTCTTCCATAACCTTATGTAAAGGATGTCTATGCCCTAGCTTTCTTTCTCTGGCTGGCATAGTAATATCTATTCTCTCTTCTTTTAATTTTGATTTTTTAATATCAGTTTTTATTCTTTCTTTAACTTCTTCTAATTCTTTTTGTATTACACCTCTTACTTCATTAGCCATCTTACCAACTATAGGTCTTTCTTCTTTTGATAACTTACCCATTGACCTTAACACCTGGGTTAACTCACCTTTTTTTCCTAAATATTTGATTCTTATCTGTTCAATTTCATCTAAACTTGAGCTTGCTGAAAGCTCTTTTAAAGCATTTTCTTTTATCTGTAATAATTTCTCCTTCAATCAAAGCACTCCTTTCGTAACTTTATTATCCTATACTTTTTGCTACTAATAAAACTATAATATATAAAATACTAGCTAATAATGACTTTTTTAATAAATCTCTTGTTGTCTTTTTATTTTTCTCATTACGTCTAAGTTTATTAATCAAAAAATTTAATACAAAATATATTAAGAAAAAAACCGCAAAGCTTGTTAAATAAACCAATATATCCATTTAGCCTACCCCCATAAAAATTAAACACTCAAAATAAAAAACCCCCATCTCAAAGAGACGAAGGTTATTCGCGGTACCACTCTTTTTACTTGACTTAAAGTCAAGTCACTCTCAATAATAACGGACTTAGCCGACTGAGCCTACTAGTAGTTCAACTCAGCAGTTCAGGAGCGAACTTCAGTATCTTCAAATCTAGAAGTGCTTCCAGCCAAGGCACTTCCTCTCTGTAGACATCCAATACTTACTCTTCTCCATCATTACTTTTATCTATATCTATTTTGTAACTAAACTTTTATACATCAAGTATGCAGTTATAGAACCAGTTAGCTCAAATAATTTCCAAAACAAATTAGCATCTATCATCAGGTTTACACCCCTCTGCGGCTATTTACCTAAATTATAGCATGCAGTAAAATAAATGACAAGGACTATATGTTTTTAATTTATCTATTTATTTGTAAATTTTTCCTTTGACTTGTTGCTTCATACATTAAAATACTGGTTGCCACTGCTACATTTAATGACTCTGTTTCTCCTATCATAGGTATCTTAACATTAAAATCCGATTGATTTTGTATATCTTTAGATACGCCTGAAGCTTCATTGCCTACCACTAGTACAAAATCTTTTGTAAAATCGAAATCATAGGAATAATATTCTGCATCTAAAGCAGTTGAAACAATCTTTATATTCCTTTCCTTTAACTTATTTAAAGTATTGTTTATATCCCTTTCAAAAGCAATAGGTACCCTTAATATAGAACCCATAGTTGACCTAACTACTTTGGGATTATAGACATCAACACATCCGTTTGTTAATATAATTCCACTAACACCAAAAGCATCTGCTGTTCTTATAATTGTTCCAATATTACCTGGGTCTTGGACTCTATCTAATAAAATTAAGAAGTTTCCTCTATCTATTAAAATATTTTCTAATGATTTTATATCAAATTTTAACGCTGCAATAATTCCTTGTGAATTTTGTGTATCTGAAATATATTTTAAAATTTCTTCAGAAATATGAAAAACTTTATATCCATTATTTATTATTAAATTAAATAAATCTTTTCCACCTTTTACATTAAATAATGAGTCACTATATAATATGTATTCTATTTGACCCTTTGAGATAATACTTTCCTTTACTCCTCTTATACCTTCTATGAAATAATTTTTAGAATTCCATCTTTTTTTCTTCTTATGCAGTGACTTAACATGTTTAACTATCTGATTGGATTTACTAGTAATTAGTTGTTCCATATATATTTATTACCTCTTTCTCTCTAGCTTCTTAAGGTCTTTATTATTTCCCATTACAATTAAAACATCATCTTCTTTAATAACATCATCAGCATAGGGAGAAATGTTTATATCTTCTCCGTGTTTTATAGCCATAACACTTATCCCATATCTATTTGGAAGTTGTAACTCCCTTAAAGTTTTGTTTTCCCATTGTTCCATTGCAGCAATTTCTACAATACTATAATCAGGTGCTAACTCTATAACATCAAGTATATTAGATGACACTAGGTTGTGAGCTACTCTTACTCCCATATCCCTTTCAGGAAATACTACTCTATCAGCTCCTATTTTGTATAATACTTTTGCATGCAAGTCACTCTGTGCCTTTGCAATAACTGTATTAACACCTAGTTCTTTAGCTATCAATGTACCCATTATTGAAGCTTGAATATCTGATCCAATGGTAACTATAGCCACATCAAAATTTCTAATACCTATAGTTCTTAATGCATTTTCATCAACTGCATCAGATTGAACAGCATGTGTTACTGAGTCTGATAATTCTTGTACCCTTTCTTCATCCTTGTCTATTGCTAAAACATCATACCCCAAAGAATAAAGTGTTTTAGCAACACTAGACCCAAATCTTCCACAGCCTATCACAACAAATTGTCTCATATTTTCACCATCCTATCCAACCAAAATCTTTTCTTTTGGATATCTATAAGTTCCTTTCTTTTCCCTTCTCTTTTTAGCAAATGCAAAAGCCATTGTCAATGGACCAACTCTACCTACAAACATAGTAAATGTTATTATTAACCTACCTAATATACTCAATTTAGGTGTTAATCCTCTACTTAACCCTACAGTACCAAATGCTGATAAAGTTTCAAATAATACATCTAAAAATGTAACGTCAGGTCCACTTTCAGTAATTGATAAGATAACTGTAACACCTGTAATTATAGCAACAGCTATTCCTGTAACAGCTAATGCTCTATATATTAATTCATGTGGAATCCTTCTTCTATATATTTCAACATCTTCATTACCTCTAATAACCGATATAATAGCAATCACTAATACACCTATTGTTGTAGTTTTAACTCCACCTGCAGTTGAACCAGGTGAACCTCCAATTAACATATAAATCATTGTTAAAAATGCAACTGAATCAGTAACAGCTCCTGTATCAATACTATTGAAACCTGCAGTTCTTGGAGTCATAGATTGAAATGCTGCAGCTAATATTTTGCCTTTAAAAGATAGTTTTCCCAAAGTTTCTGGATTATTATATTCTAATATAAATATAAACAAAAATCCTATTAAAAGTAAAATACCTGAAATTATTAATACCAGCTTTGTATGTAAAGAAAACTTCCTAAATGATTTTTTTCTTGATATATCTAAATAAACAAAATATCCTAGTCCTCCTATAATAACCAATGCTATTATAGTTAGATTTACTACAACATCTTCTACAAATGGTACCATACTTTCTCCCGTTAAATCAAATCCCGCATTACAAAAAGCAGATATTGCATGAAATATCGAAAACCATATTCCTTTTATTACACCATATTTAGGTATAAATCTTATTGCTAAAAAAATTGCTCCTATCCCTTCAATAGCAGCTGTTGAGATAATAACATACTTTGTTAGCTTTACAAGGCCTGATAATGTAGTTGAATTTAATTCTTCTTGTATTATTAATCTCTCTTTTAAAGTAATTTTTCTTCCTAAAACTAATGCAACTAATGTTGCCATAGTCATTAAACCTAAACCGCCTACTTGAATCAAAATTAATATTATTACTTTTCCAAATATAGACCAATGTTGAGCTGTATTAACAACCACTAAACCGGTAACACAAACTGCCGATGCAGATGTAAATAATGCATCAACAAAGCCTATACTTTCCCCATTCACAGACGATATAGGTAAATTAAGTAACGTTGCTCCTATCAAAATAAGAGCTGCAAATCCCAATACAAGCACTTGGGCTGGATTGAGTTTTAATTTATCAATTCTGTTTAAAACACTAATAGCTATCATCCCCATTACATCATTTATAAGTTTAAAATTAGATATATTTTATTATTTTAATATTATACCATTTTATTCCTAATTTTAAAAGTTAAGATAATTAATATAAAGACGGCCTGTATTGGCCGCTTTTCTTTTTTTATTATATACAATTATCATTATTATACTCAACATTATTATTTGGTGCATCAAAAATTCTTTTACTATTCAAAAAAAATTTAGAAAACTAAAAGCTCCATAATTGGAACTTTTAGTTTAAGTTTTCCTTTGCTATTTCTACTAATTTTTTGAACCCTTCTGGGTCATGGATAGCCATTTCAGATAACATTTTTCTGTTTATTTCAATATTAGCTCTCTTAAGACCATTTATAAATCTGCTATAAGACATTCCATGTTGTCTTGCAGCAGCGTTAATTCTTGTAATCCATAACTTTCTAAAATCTCTCTTTCTTAATTTACGTCCTACATAAGCATATTGTAATGACTTCATTACAGCTTGATTTGCTGGTCTAAAAAGCTTACTTTTTGCACCATAGTAACCTTTAGCAAGCTTAAGTACTTTTTTATGTTTCTTTTTCGCATTTACTGCTCTTTTTACTCTAGCCATCTGTTTTTACCTCCCTCATATAATTCTTTTAGTATGGTAGTAATGTCTTAATTCTTTTTTGATCGCTATCGTTTACTAATCCGCCTTTTCTTAAATTTCTAACTCTCTTAGCACTTTTCTTTCCAGTAAAGTGATTTTTATATGCTTTAGCTCTTCTTATTTTTCCTTTACCTGTTTTTTTGAACCTTTTTGCTGCTCCTCTATGAGTTTTCATTTTTGGCATTTGAATTCCTCCCCTCAGTTATTATAAGTTTTTTGGACTCAAGAACATTGTCATATTTCTACCTTCCATTTTAGGCTTTTTATCTATTACTGAATAATCTGAAGTTAAATCTGCAAACTTCATTAATACATTTTTTCCTAGGTCAGTATGTCCAAGTTGTCTACCTCTAAACCTAACTGAGACCTTAACTTTGTCTCCTTTTTTTAGGAATTCACAAGCTTTCTTTGCTTTTACCTTTAAATCATGTTCTTCAGTATTAGGAGTTAATCTAATTTCTTTAATGTTAATTACCTTCTGCTTTTTCTTTGCTTCCTTCTCCTTTTTAGCTTGTTCATACTTATACTTACCGTAATCCATTATCTTGCATACTGGTGGTTTTGCATTTGGTGCTACGTTCACTAAATCTAACTTCTTTTCTTCTGCTATTGATAGCGCCTTTTTTATATGCATTATACCTAGCTGATTACTATCACTATCTACAACTCTCACTTCTTTAGCTCTAATTTGGCCATTAATCTGAAGCTCTTTAATTGCATGACACCTCCTAAAATCTTTTACCAATAAAAAAAGGATAGTATTGAACTATCCGCACTCTCACAATAGGCCTTACTTAAACATACTTATGCATAAACGCCATTTCTTTATGCGTCATAAGCAAGCCACCATATTAACCCTATGAGCTCATGCTATAGGGTGAGAAGCGGATACTTCTACTTTATTGTTTTACTTGTTATATTATATTCGAATAATAAAAGTTTGTCAACAGTTAATTTTTAAAACTACTCAAGTATTTCTTTTTGCTATTAGCTTCTAGACATTAATTCTAGGTTAAGAATATAGCAAAGCAACGCACAAAATGACGTCTTGGAAAGCGCAGTATTTTTTTCATTTCCTTTTGCGTTCCATTTTACGTCTATTTTCACGTCATTTCGTACGTTGTATGACCAAATATACCCAGTCCTACTTATTTAACCAACTCATACAAAGCTTTCGCATATATCTTAGTAATATCCATTAAATGCTCTATTGATATGTACTCATCTTTTTGATGCGCCAGTTCTTCTTGACCAGGCATTAATGCTCCAAATGCAACTGCATTATCCATAGCTCTAGCATAAGTGCCCCCACCTATAGTTATAGGCTTACTTTCATTATCCCCTGTTACTTCTCTATAAACTTTCATTAATTTTTCAACTAAAAAGTGATTTTCAGGTAAATATATAGGTGCTAGATGGTCTTTTTCTTCAATCTTTATTCCCATTTCACTAATTACTTCCTTTATACCATTATATATTGTTTCTTTATCATGTTTTATCGGATATCTGATATTTACTGCTACTTCAACTTTATCTTCACTTAAATCAATTACACCTACATTAAAAGTTAATTTTCCTGAAACATCATCCTCTAATCCACATCCAATAGACTCTCCATTATATTCCATTCCAATCTTGTCATTATAAAACTTGATAAATTCACATATCTCACATTCTCCCGAAACAATTTCATTTAAAAACTTCATTAGTTGAGAAATTGCATTTTTACCTTCCTCTGGAGTACTACCATGGGCAGATTTACCTTTTGAAACAACAATCAAAGTATTACCATTATCTTCTAGGTCTATATTGTATCCTGTGTTCTTAATAAATTGCTCAAAGGTATTTAATACATTATCTTTTTTATCATCACTAACCTCAATTACTGCTCTACATAAATCAGGAACCATATTAGGTCTGTTTCCACCTTTTATACTTTTAATTATTATGTCATCATTACATTTATTGTTGAACTTTTTCTTTAAAACTATATCTACTATACCCTTTTCACCGTGTATTACTGGAAAATCAGCATCGGGAGTAAAAGCTAAATCTGGAGCATCAACTTTACTTAAATAATAATTTATTCCTTTCCAACCACTTTCCTCATTTGTTCCGAAGATAATTCTTATTTTGTTATTTATCGGTAAACCACTTTCTTTTACTGCTTTCATTGCGTACATTGCTGCAATTGCTGGACCTTTATCATCAATAGTTCCTCTTCCAAATATTTTACCATCGTGTATTTCAGCACCATAAGGAGGATAAGTCCAATTATCTCCTTCAGGTACCACATCTAAATGGACTAAAATTCCTATTGTTTTATCTCCTTCTCCAAATTCTGCATGTCCTGCATATCCTTCAAAATTTTTTGTTTTGAAACCTAGTTTTTCCGATAATTTAAGTGCATATTCTAATGCTTCATTTACTCCTTCACCAAAAGGCATACCTGGTCTGCTTTGTCCTTCTACACTTTTTATTCTAACTATTTTCTTAACACTTTCCACTATTTCATTCTTATAACTCTCAACTAAACTTTCAAGTTTCATAATATTGCCTCCCTATATTTTTGTATAAGCTAAAAAACGCTTAATATTAATTTCAAGTTTATTATATAATAACTAAATACTTTTTAAAACATTATTTTCCATATGCATTTTCATGTTTTGTTTTTGTAAATTTTTCCTTAACCATGAATCTCTATCTATCTTATATTAATATGCAAACCTGGTTAAACTAATCATAAATAACTTAAAAACATCTTAAGATATAACTTATATTTTAATAAAAATAAATAAAGGTGGGTAACATGTTGAAAAAGAAAATTATCTTTCTTTTATTCATTATAAACCTAATTTTTACATCTTTAATGATTTCCAGTAGATTTTTTCCTGCTTTAAGCTTTAAAGCTTTAAATACAGGGGACATTTTTTTTATAACTTTAGTAACCATAGGATTATTTATATATTACATTAAACTAGATAATAATCCACAATTAGTTCCTGCTGCAATAAGTACCGAGAAGAAAAAAAATGAAGAAAAATCTAAAGAAAATAACAAACCAGACATATCTTTTGATGATGTTGCCGGTCTTGATGAAATAAAAGAAGAATTGCAAGAGATTATAGATTTCATTAACCACTCAGAAAAATACTTGAAAATGGGAGCAACTATTCCTAAAGGTGTTCTATTTCACGGTCCTCCAGGTACTGGAAAAACTTTGTTAGCTAAAGCAGTGGCTGGAGAAACCAACTCTACTTTTCTGTATTCAAGTGGTTCTGAATTTGTTGAAAAATATGTTGGTGTAGGAGCAAAGAGAATAAGAAATTTATTTGAAAAAGCTAAAAAGGAAGCTCCTAGTATAATTTTTATAGATGAAATAGATGCTATAGGCAGTAAAAGAAATTCTGACAGTAATAATGAAAAAGACCAAACCTTAAATCAATTACTTGTTGAAATGGACGGATTTAATAAAAATAATACAATTATAGTTATAGGAGCTACTAATCGATTAGATTTACTAGATGAGGCTCTACTAAGACCCGGTAGATTTGATAGACATATGTATGTGGGAAATCCTAATGTAAAAGCAAGGGAAGAAATACTTAAAGTCCACACAAAGAATAAACCTTTAGACTCATCTATCGATATTAAAGACATCGCTAAAAAGACACATGGTTTTTCTGGAGCTCAATTAGCTAATATAGCCAATGAAGCAGCTATAATAGCGGTAAGAAAAGAAAAATCAAAAATTGATATCAATGACTTTAATTCAGCAATTGAAAGATGTATTGCAGGATTAGAACTAAAAAATCCATCAGTTCTATTAAAAGAAAAAAACATAGTAGCCCATCACGAAGCAGGACACGCAACTGTTGGTAAAGTTTTAAATGTAGAAATGATACAAAAGATTTCTATAGTCCCAAGAGGGCAAGCATTAGGATATGTTTTAAAATTCCCAGATGAAGATAGGTATTTACAAACAAAAGAAGAGCTCCTATCTAAAATAAAAGTTTTTCTAGGTGGAAGAGCCGCAGAGCAGGTTTTCTTCAATGAAGTAACAACTGGCGCTAAAGATGATATAAAAAAAGTTACTCAAATCGCTAAAGAAATGGTATGTAGCTACGGCATGAGTGCTTTAGGTAACATATCAATTAATGACCAATATATACAGTATAGTATTGATAAAATTGAAAATGAAATAAAAAAAATTGTAGATACATGTTACGAAGAAGTATTAATAATAATAAAGGAAAACCAGGCAGTTATCTCTGAAATAGCTGATTATCTACTAGAACATGAAGTGATAGAAAAAGAAGAATTAGATTTAATATTTGAAAAATACAAATTTCCTCTTGAAACAGCAAATTAAAATGCCATCTGATATTCAGATGGCATTTTTGTTTATCATAATAGTATTTACTTTTTGTTTTCTACTTCATCTATAAGTCTATCTATGAACTCATTAACCTTTAATGAGCCAGTATCTCCTTCGTCTCTAGACCTAACAGAAACTGTTCCTTCTTCCACTTCTTTTTCTCCTACTATTAACATATAAGGTATTTTTTGAAGTTGAGCTTCTCTTATCTTATATCCTATCTTTTCAGACCTAGTATCAACCTCTACTCTTATGCCTTTTTCTTCTAACTTATTCTGTATTTCTAAAGCATAATCATTAAATTTATCTGATATAGGTAAAATAGTTACTTGTTCAGGTGCTAACCATACTGGGAACTTTCCTGCAAAATGTTCAATTAATATTCCTATAAATCTCTCTATACTACCAAATACAACCCTATGGATTACAACTGGTCTATGTTTTTCTCCATCCTTACCTACATAAGTTAACTCAAATCTTCTTGGCAATTGGAAGTCAAGCTGTATTGTACCACACTGCCAAGTCCTTCCTAAACAATCTTCTAAATGGAAGTCAATCTTAGGTCCATAGAACGCTCCATCGCCTTCATTCACTTTATACTCTAATCCAAATTCGTCTAATGCTTCTTTTAAAGCTGTTTCTGCCATTTCCCATTCTTCATCTGTACCTAAAGAATCCTCTGGTCTAGTAGATAGCTCTACATTATACTTAAATCCAAATGTAGAATAAACCTCATCTACTAACTTAGCAACTCCTTTTATCTCATCCTTAATTTGCTCTGGTAACATAAATATATGTGCATCATCTTGAGTAAAAGCTCTTACTCTCATTAAACCATGTAATGTTCCTGATAGTTCATGTCTATGAACTCTACCTATTTCTCCAACTCTCATTGGAAAATCTCTATATGAACGCATTTCATTTTTGTAAATTAACATTCCACCAGGACAATTCATAGGCTTTATAGCATAATCTTCATCATCAATTTTTAAAGTATACATATTTTCCTTGTAATGATACCAGTGCCCTGAAGTCTCCCATAATTTTTTATTTAAGATAATAGGAGTTTCTACTTCAACATATCCCGCCTTTTTATGAACTTCTCTCCAATATTCCAGCAACTTATTTTTAAGTTCCATACCCTTAGGTAAAAAGAACGGGAAGCCTGGGCCCTCTTCAAGTACTGTAAACAATTTCAATTCTTTACCTATTTTTCTGTGGTCTCTTTTCTTAGCCTCTTCTAATCTCTCTAGATGCTCTTTTAAATCTTTTTTATTTTCAAATGAAGTTCCATATATTCTTTGAAGCATCTTATTATTTTCGTCTCCACGCCAATAAGCTCCTGCAACACTTAAAAGTTTAAAAGCTTTTACTTTTTTAGTGCTTGGTAAGTGTGGACCTGCACAAAGGTCTACAAATTCTCCTTGTTTATAAAAAGATATAACTGCATCTTCAGGTAAATCTTCTACTAACTCTACCTTGTAATCTTCTCCTCTATCTTTTAAAAATTTAATAGCTTCATCTCTATCTAATTCGAATCTTTCTATATCTAAATCTTCTTTTACGATTTTCTTCATTTCCTTTTCTATTTTTTCTAAATCGTCTGGTGTAAACTTATGCTCTGTATCAAAATCATAATAAAAACCGTCTTTTATTGCTGGTCCTATGGCTAATTTAGTGTCCGGAAATAATCTTTTAACAGCCTGTGCTAAAATATGAGTACTAGTGTGTCTAAATATATCTGCTCCATCTTCATCATTAAATTTTAAAAGCGTTACATTAGAATCCTCATCAATTTCAGTTTTTAACCCTACTACTTCATCATTTACTTTAGCTCCTACAACAACTCTTGCTAAACCTTCACTAATATCCTTAGCAATGTCTATAACTTTAATTCCCTTTTGATACTCTCTAACTGAACCATCTGGTAAAGTAATCTTAACCATTTCCATCGTTTACCCTCCTCTTATATATAATAAAAAACCTCTCATCCCTAGACACTTGTCTAGGGACGAGAGGTTACTCCCGTGGTTCCACCCTAATTTATACTCATTAAATCTTAACGCGATTAACGTTACCCTTACCCTCTATTGAAGTTTCAGGTACCACTCCGGGATAGTTTTCAACTAACCATATCTTAGGAAGGCTTTCAGCCTTTGGCACTTCCCTCTCTGTAAGACTGGGCCTAGTTTACTCGTCCCATCATAGCATTTACCATATAAACTTTGATATCATTATAGATATATTTTGTGCATTTGTCAAGGATAATATTATAAAAGAGATGGCATTTTACCATCTCTTTATAAATCAATCTTTAAGCATCTATAGTATGTTTTTTAGCTCTTGATTCTCTTATAACTTTTACAGCTTCTATTATCATCCATATTTCAAGAACTAATATAATTATACCTATTACAAATAATAACCAATCTGATTTATTAGCAAAGTTTATTATGTTATATATCATGCCCCAGCCTGTCATTATCATCATAAATATCATAGGTATTAATGTATATATAATAGGTTTATTCTTCTTAGCTAAGTAAACAGTTATAATCATAAGAGCTAAACCTGATAACAACTGATTTGATGCTCCAAATAAAGGCCATAATATCATAGCACCTGCTCCACCTGGCTTTGCCATTGCTAATAATAAAGCTGTAATTACTGCAAATAAGGTAGCACCATGCTTTGTAGCTAATGGTTTAATATTTAGACCTTCAGCTATCTCACCAACTACATATCTTTGTATCCTTGTAGCTGTATCAAGAGTCGTAGCTGCAAAACTAACTATAAACACAGCTAAAATTGTTTTTGCAAATTCTGCTTTTAGCCCTAATCCTGATACAAAATTAGCTCCACCATCAACAAATGCACCTAATTTAGCTCCTAAACCACTAGCTGTTGCCCAGTCAGCATATCTTGCTGTCCATGCATTGGCATCTCCAAGTCCAGCCGTACAAGCTAGTATAACTAATATTGCTAAAGCTCCTTCCATAAGCATTCCGCCATATCCTATCATCATAGCATCTTCTTCTTTACCAAGCTGCTTTGATGAAGTACCTGATGATACAAGACTATGAAAGCCAGAAATTGCACCACAAGCTATTGTTATAAATATAAATGGTAGTAAAGGTGGCGAGCCTGCTACATTTGTCCTAATAGCTGGAGCAACTATAGTTGGATGTACTACAATTAAACCTAGTATTAATAAAGCCATTGCTACTATTAACTCATGAGAGTTAATATAATCTCTAGGTTGTAAAAGCTTCTGTACTGGTAGTACCGATGCAATATATGCATATATCATTAAAATAAATACCCATACAATTATAGGTTGCATTCCAAATATTTCTGGCATTGACCAATTTCCAAAGTATGTAGCTCCAATCCAGATTGTAATATACATTAGCACAATTGCTATTATTGATAGCCAAGTTATGTTTTTATTCTTTTTATATACTAAGTATCCAAGAGCCAATGCTATTGGTATTTCCATCCATACCGGGAATATAGATGCAGGATACATCATAAATAATTTACCTATAATCATTGCAAATACTGCTATTACAATAAGTAATAAGAAGAAAATTACTAGTAAGAATAGATTTCTAGAAGTTGGACTTACAATATCTTTAGTTACATCTCCTAAAGATTTACCTTTATTTCTTTCAGATATAACGAGAGCTCCAAAGTCATGAACAGCCCCCATAAATATGGAACCTACAACAACCCAAATAACAGCTGGAACCCATCCCCAAATAACTCCAATAGCAGGTCCAACTATTGGTCCTGTCCCAGCTATTGATGTAAAATGATGACCAAATAAAATATTCTTTTTAGTAGGTACATAATCTACACCATCTTCTAGCTCGTGTGCTGGGGTTACATTCTTATTGCTAAGTTCAAATAATTTTTTACCAATAAATTTACCATAAGTCCTATATGCAACTATAAAACCTACATAAGTCAAAATTGCAAGTAATAAAGCATTCATTATATTACCCCCTTTATTTCATTAATGTAACCTAAATATTCTCCCTTGTCCCCCCTTTCCCCAAAATGATTTTTTAGTTGTGTGCCTTAGTATATATTTATGCATTTTATGTTTGAAGATTCTGAAATTTGATTTTGTAAATAATGATTAATGTGTAATAAACCCCCAACTAAATCATCTTTTTACTTCTTTGATTATATTATACATCTAAAGATATTTTATCTCAATAAAAAACATATGCCAATTTCCAAAGGAAATTGACATATGCTAATAAAAAAGTACAATTATTCCCTGCATAACACCAATAATAAAACCAAGTATACCTCCTAATACTTCAATATGCTTAAGTTCTTTTTTAGCTACAGATATAATTATCTCTTCTATTTTTTCTAATTCAAAAGAATTAACCTTTTCTTCTATTATTTCAGAAATTTTGACTTGTGTAGTAGCTTTATGAACCATATTTTCAGCTAAATCCTTTAATAGTCTTTCTCCTTCTCCATCAATCAAATCATCAACATAACTATAAATCATATTTCTAAAAGTTGTAGGAATAATAGATGGTAGCTTTTCTTCTATTACCTTGTTTATCTTTGTCTTAATAATTAAAAGTACACTAGATAAGTTCTCTTTTTCTATAACTTTGTCAATTATTTCATTAATAGATATTAGCTCTTCTTCTACAACCTTACCTATCTTCTTAGCAATTTCTTCTTTTCTTTTTGGTATAAGTCCTTGAAACTTAATGTTTAAAAGTGGAATTTTTATTGGATTCAATGGTCTGAAAATTAACTTAATAGCTATAATATTAGTTAACCATCCTATCATTGCTCCAATTACAGCTAATATCATTACTCTTAATATAGCCATATCTATCACCTCATATTATTTTCTAACTAAATAATTATACCACATTTTTTGACAATTTATAATGTTTTTATATAATTGATATGTTTCAAAAAACAAAAAACTCCCAAAAGCAAGTACCTCTGGAAGTTACACATCTATTCATTTTGAGGAGTATTAACGTTATTCTTATTACATAATTTACATCCTCTGCATATTGATACTTTATCTTCAAATATGTTTTTAATAATCTTAATTAATTCTTCATATTCATTACTCGAATAAGAATTATTATATTCAAAATGTATAACAACTTTATTAGGAGCTATAGTTATTAAAGAGCTAACAAGTAAATCATCGTGGTTTATATCACTCTCTGCTATTTCATCCGCAATTTCTTCAAAAAAATCATTATTTATTAATCTATAATTTTTATCAAATAATAAATAATCTTTATCACCTTTTATAAGTATATTTACAAGTTCTATTTTAGGTTCTTGTATTTCTACAAAATACTGTAACACCTTAATAAATTCATTATACTCTTTTTCTATCAAAAACTCTTCTACAGCTTTTTCTACGGCTTCTTCAATAGAGTCTATAAAAAATCTTAGTCTAAAATTAATAAAACCTTCTATTATAATTTCATCAGTAGTTTCAAGATACTCAACTATTGATTTTATTATTTTAGATTTTCTACTAACTTTAAATATCATTCCTCCAGTAGAAAAGGATTCTCCTTTATTTAAAAATTCAATTGCCTTTTCTTTGACTTTATCTTTTTCAGATTTACTAAAATAATAATAATTTTCTGCTATATATCTATTTAAATATTTTTGTTGATATATATCCAATATAACATCTGCGAGAATATTAGCAACACAATGAACAAAGATTTTCCTAATATTCTTACATTTATTTAAATTCAAATTATCAGTTTTATAGTTTAAAAAATGTATATCTCCAACATCATTTAACTCTGAATTTATATAAAAACCTTCTTTACTAAAGTTTTCAATTTCCTTAGAAAGCAAACTCTTTACCTTTTCAGATCCCTCCTTAACTCCAATAGACAGTAATTCCATTAATGACACTCCTTTCTGTGTACTAGTAGTATTTGCTTTTCAAAAACCTATATTCGCAATACTAAGTAACATTAATTGTATTTCAAAGGAATTATTGACCCTATATCTATAATCTCTTTATCGCTTAAAATTACAGCTTTTTTATTATTTTTAGCTAAAAATTTATCTATATCTTTTTTATTAGGATGATTGTCATATCTACCTGTAAATAAAAATTCCTTTTCTGAAATAACTCCAGTTGCTCCACCGATAAAGCCATAATCGTAACCTGGCAATTTTATATATCCCGATTTTATATAAAGTAAATCTATATTATATTTTTTACAAGCTTTATAAATTGAAGGGTCAGAAGTTATAATTGAATTACTTCCAACAATAGCTGTAGAACATTTTGTATACCCTTGATTTACATGTATGAGCCTTATTCCTTGCTTTTCTAAATAGTATTTTAATTTTGGGCTTGTATATTTTGTGTTATGTATTGCATATCTTGAAACTCTTGCTACATTATATGCTATATCATTTGGATAGTTCCCTTTCAAGTATTTATCACCTTTAATTAACTTTATAGGTCTATTTTTAAATATATACTTATAATATTCAAAAACATTAGGTGCAATTACTAATGTATTAGCATCTATTGGATGGATTGCAATATCTGGATGATAAGCTATAGCTTCGTCAACTTCTTCGCATTTTACGGTTCTTATTGTTTGTATATCCATTTTATTTAACTTTTTTGTAATTTCTTGCTCTACTCTTCCATCTATAATTACAGCATCTGCTTTTTTTATAGGTATAAAAGGATTACGTACATTCATAATATTTTTGACCTCCAATTTATATTTTTTACTTAAGTTTATTTTATATAATTTTTTCAAAAAATAAATAAAACCTCCCACAAGGGAGGTATACTTGATACTTTGGAGGCGGCACCCAGATTCGAACTGGGGATAAAGGATTTGCAGTCCTCGGCCTTACCACTTGGCTATGCCGCCACATAATTATTTACATTTTAAATAAAATGGAGCGGAAGACGGGATTCGAACCCGCGACCCTCGCCTTGGCAAGGCGATGCTCTACCACTGAGCCACTTCCGCAAGTATGGTGCCCAGAGACAGAATCGAACTGCCGACACGGGGATTTTCAGTCCCCTGCTCTACCGACTGAGCTATCTGGGCTCATTTAAAATCCTTCAACTTCACTGGTTCAAAACACTTTCTCAACCAGCGGCAAGAACTAGTATACAACAAAATAGTCCTTTTGTCAATAATTTTTTTATATTTTTTGATTTAAATTTTGGTGAATTCTGTTGTATGTTAGTTCCTATACAATTCTTTTTTAATACTTTAAGAACTACTTTAAATATCTATCATAAAATATTGGGGCAAAATAGCCCCTAATATTATTTAGCTTTTTCTAGTAATTTTTCTAATTCTTCTTTGTTAAAATGATATTTAGTATTACAAAAATGACATACTACCTCTGCTTCACCATCTTCTGCTATCATTTTTTTCAATTCTTCTTCTCCTACACTAATTAGTACTCCTTCTAATCTTTCTCTAGAACAGTCACATGTATATTTAATTTCTTTTTTGTCTTTAATTTCCATTTGAAATTCACCAAATAACCTTTCTAACAATTCTTC
Organism: Caldisalinibacter kiritimatiensis; assembly: GCF_000387765.1. Classification (NCBI taxonomy): domain Bacteria; kingdom Bacillati; phylum Bacillota; class Tissierellia; order Tissierellales; family Thermohalobacteraceae; genus Caldisalinibacter; species Caldisalinibacter kiritimatiensis. The sequence goes on along the minus strand of NZ_ARZA01000105.1, from coordinate 20,303 downwards.
AGGGGTATATCCTTTATCTATATATTTTGAAATAGATTCCAATTTATTAATTTTTTGTTCTAATTTAACTAAATTTTCTTCTTGAATATTAGGTAATACTTGTAAAATAAATCCTCCAGCTGCTTTTGTGCTTAAGTCCTTATCAACTAGTACTCCTAAAGCAACTGCTGATGGTTGCTGCTCAGATGTAACAAAATACTGAGCTAAATCATCTCCTATTTCTCCAGTAATTAAATTTGATTGTCCTATATAAGGCTCCTTTAACCCTAAATCTCTTATGACTGTCAGTTTTCCACTTCTTCCAACTACTCCACCAACATCTAACTTGCCATCACTTCTAGTAGGTAAATCAGCACTTGGATTTTGTACATATCCCTTAATTTCTCCTTTATTATTAGAAACTGCAATTATATTTCCTATAGGTCCATTTCCTCTTATTTTTAAGGTTAATTTGTCTTTTTCTCCTTTCATCATAAATCCCATAATTGCCGAAGCTGTTAATGTTCTTCCTAAAGCTGCAGTTACAGTTGGTGAAGTATTATGTATTTTCCTTGCATCTTCTACCACATTAGTTGTTGTAGCAATAAATATCCTTATACTTTTTTCTTTATCTATTGCTCTGATAACATAATCCTTCATAAGCTACCTCCTCATTTTCTTAGTTTATATAGAACTATATTATATTTACAACATTATAATTTATATAAAACCTAATCTCTAGTCTTTATTCTCTTTTATTTTACATCAAATATAGTTATTTTAACAAAAAATATTTTAAGCCCCCTGATATCGGGGGCTTGAATGCTACTGTTATAAAACTACTTCTCTATAATAATTTAGTAATATTTTCGGTTTATAGTTTTGTAACATTAGTAGCTTGAGGACCTTTTTCTCCGCTAACGATTTCGAATTGTACGTTTTGTCCTTCTTCTAAAGTCTTAAATCCGTCCTCTTGGATAGCTGAATAATGTACGAATACATCATCACCATCTTCTGTTGATATGAACCCATAACCTTTTGTTGGATTGAACCATTTTACTGTACCTCTTACCATCTTAAAACATTCCTCCATTACTTAAATATTTAATTTGCAGATGGTACTTTTGTATCATCAATGCCCTAGCTATGTATCATCTTTGATGGTACTTCGCTTCTTCATGATGGTACTATGTATCATCTACTTATTATATTCTATCATACCTTTATTTCCATGTCAAATAATTCGTTAAAAACCAATTCTAGTTAGTAACTTTTTACTTTTTAGCAATAAAATTTATTCTTTCACTATTATTAGTTGGAGCTTTAAATGTAAATGCATCATACACGTCTATGGTATTAAACTTTGCTAACTTTAATGCATTAATAATTTCTTCACTCCTATAAGCTTTTTGTAAGTGTTTTTCTTCAAATCTTTTATATCTATCACATTCTTTAACAAAAAAATTTAGATAAAATTCACAAACGTCTAAATTATTGTCATAATAATTTTCCCACACATAAAAAACTTTCTCATTTTCATCTACAAAAACATTATTTCCAATAATATTTTTTAATTTATAATATGAATTAATATCAAATATAAAAATTCCACCTTCGTTTAAGTGTTCATATACATTACTGAATACTTTGTGTAAATTTTTTAAATCTGTTATGTAATTAATACTATCGCATATGCTAACTATTACATCAAATTTATCTTTTAATTTAAATTCTGTCATATCCTGATTTAATATAGTAACATTTCTATATTTCCTCAACTTCTGATAAGCAATTGTTAGCATCTCCTGAGAAATATCAAAGCAAGTTACGTCATACCCCTCATTACATAAATATTCTGTAAAATTTCCTGTTCCGCAGGCCATTTCTAACACTTTTTTCCCTTTTATATTCTTTGTTTTTATTATTTCTTTTATATATTCAAACCATGTCTTATACTCTACATCGTTCATTAATTCATCGTATATGTAAGCAAATTCTTTATATGCCTCCATTGTTACTCTCCTTTTTTCAGTTTATCTAGTATTTTTGTTAGCACATTTCCTATTTTATCCCTTATAACCAAATCCGCATGTTTATCCATTGGTGTTTCTCCAATATTAATAATTATAACCTTTGATGCCATCTGTGGTAAATAGTTTGCAGGTGCTACTGTCAAACTAGAGCCAACAACTATCATTAAATCAGCTGTTTTACTATTTTCCCATGCTATATTAAAGTCTTCAGGTAAGTTATCCCCAAACATCACCACATCTGGTCTTAACATGCCATTACATTTATCACATTTAGGTGGAATTTGATTTTTATTTACTTTTTCAGTTAAAACACTTAATTTAACAACCTTACCACAATTAATACACCTGCCAGTTCTTATATGTCCATGTATCTCTAGTACATTCTTAGACCCACCCTTTTGATGAAGTCCATCAATATTCTGTGTTATTATACCTTTAATAAAACCTAATTTCTCCATCTCTGCTAGCGCCAAATGCCCTTTATTAGGTTCAACATCTTCCATTCCCAATAATAATTTGTATCCTATGTCGTAAAATTTTTTAGGATTATTATAAAGAACCTCAGTTGATAATGCTTCCATTGGGTCTATTTTATTCCATAAACCTACTTTAGGACTTCTAAAATCAGGAATTCCACTTTCTGTTGAAATACCTGCTCCAGATAAAACCCAGGTATTAGTTGCTTCTTTTATCATATCACAGGCTCTTATAATATTTTCATTCATAAGATCTCCCACCTTTACTACTATTAACAACTCTCCCTAATAATCAATTCACTTGGGATAATCACTTTTTTTGATATTTCTCTATTATCATTTATCCTCTCAAGTAATAAGTTGACTGCAGTAGCTCCCATAAATTCTGTATAAACTTTAACAGTTGAAAGTGGTGGAACTAAAAATTTAGATGTTGCATTATCATTAAATCCGATTATACTAATATCATCAGGTACCTTTAAATTCGCTTCATATAATGCTCTGATAGCACCAGTTGCCATTGTGTCATTAGCTATAAAGAATGCAGTAGGTACTTCTTCTTTTTGTAATGCTTCTTTCATTAACTTGTATCCATCTTCAGCAGTAAATCTACCTATATATATATTATTAGGATTAAATAATCCCTTTTCTTTCATGAAACTAATATATGTCTCTTCCCGCTCATCTTCTACTAACCTTTTATTATTGCCTACATATTCCCTACCACCAATGTATCCTATTTGATTATGTCCTAACTTTATTAAGTATTTAAGTACTTCTAATACTGCCTTCTTAAAGTCAATTACAACCGAGTCGAATTTCTTCTCATTTGGTGATGAGTCAACAAATACAATATTTTTAGAATATGATAGGAATGTATCTATATCATCTTCGCTAAACTTTCCTATAGCTATTATACCATCTAAATCGTCAAACTGATTTATTCCATATCTATCATCTTGTTTAAATATTTTTACTATGTCTACGTTTTTGTTATAACATTCCTTTTCGGCACCTAATCTAATAGATAAATAATACGGGTCTCCTAGTTCTTCTTTTTCTGAATACCAATTAATCAAACCAACTTTAATTCTTTTTCCTACTTCCCTTTCTTTTTTTCTTTCTCTTACAGTTTTATAGTCTAATTCTTCCGCAATCTCAAATACCTTTTTTCTTGTTTCATCTGAAACCGATAATGATTTATCATAATTCAAAACACGAGATACAGTAGCAGGTGATACCCCTGCTTTTTCTGCTATATCTTTTATAGTTGCCATTTATATTCCTCCTAAATCTCGTTCTATTCCCTTTTGATAATTTTACTTCCATAAGGACTAAGTACTATATCATTAAATTTCTTTTTTGTATCAGTATGATTAGTTATAATCAAGTACTCTTCATTATTATACTTTCTTAAGTATACTTCTAAGCCTTTATCACTTTTAATATAATCGATATCTTGTTCTGTTACTATATCCTTTGCTATATCCTGTATTATTTCTATATTTACCCCGCCACCAATATAGAAAACTTTACCTTTTCCATAGTTATTAATAGTCACGCATGCTTTATCACTATAAAACTTATCATTGTACTTATATAGTACTTTAGAAGTTGTAGGTGTTATTATATCTCTCCACCCTTCACACTTTCCACTTTTTCCTTTAAACTTATTTATTCCTATTATATCTACTTCTTGCCCTTTCTGTAATGATTCTACTTCTTCGATTTCAATTCCTGCTATATCTTTAATATTACATGGAACTGTTTCACCAAAATTTATATTATTATTTTTATCCTTTATTCCTGTTCTAAAAGAAAATACTACAGTTCCTCCATTTTCTACAAAGCTTTTTAAACGAATACTAAGCTGTTTATCAATTATTTGTAATACTGGTATCAATAAAACTTTATATTTGCTAAAATCTCTATCTATCGGAATAACATCTATATTAGTGTTCAAGTTATAAAAAGGTGTATATAATCTCATAAGTTCCTTGGTAAAATCAAACTCGAAACTTTGAGGCTGAAATCTCCATGACCATATATTATCATAATCATATACTACAGCAATCTCTGAGTTTATTACTGATTTAAACACATCCTCATAACTGCTTACTTCTTTAATAAAGGATTTAACTTCATTGTACTTTCTCCCACTTTTATTATCATGGTCTATAATTCCATAGCAGAATTGCTCAGCGCCCTTTGTCATACCTCTCCATCTAAAGAAAAGCATATCTGTACATCCATGGGCTAATGCTTGATAGGCCCACATTTTCGCTTGATTAGGTCTAGGTAGATATCCTATTACAGTATGTCCCTGGGCTCCCATCAATTCTTCTACAATCCAGTAGTTTTTATCCTTAAGACCTCTTATGAAATCATGACCCATGGCAATTTCAGCTCTATGTAAAGGTTCTCTTTGACCTCCCCAAACAGGATAATTATCATAGGACACGAAATCCAGATTTTTTACTGTTTTTTCATGATTAAACCATTTATTAAAGAAGCCTCCTGGTATATTAGTAGTAATACTTTGATGTTCTCCTTTAAGTTCATTTACTAACAATATTTGTTCATTAGCAAAATCATTTAAAGAATATGACCTAAATCTAGCCCAATCTAGTAATAGTGTAGGATTATGTACAGTAATAGTTTTTAATGGCACAGGAACTTCTTCAAAGCTATTGTATGTCTGTCCCCAAAATATTGTTCCATACTCTTTATTTAGTTTATTTATTATACCATATTTTTCCTTCAAAAAATCTTTGAATTTATTCTGACAGTTTTCACAGTAGCACATATCACTACCTTCATGTCCCAGTTCATTATCTATTTGCCAACATATAATGGCTTCTTCGTTGCTATAGTGATCAACTAGTTTTGTAACTATCCTTTTTGCATAAAATCTATATGTATCTGAATTATAACAGTACTGTCTCCGTCCTCCAAATACACGTACTTGCATATTTTCATCCTTTGATAATATAGAAGGATATTTATTAGCTAACCAAGCTGGAAATGTAGCTGTAGGTGTTCCAAAAATTATTTCAATACCTGCTTTTTTTAATTTTTCTATTACCATATCAAAATAACTAAAATCAAACTTTCCTTCTTCTGGCTCCATAAGATGCCATGCAAATTCACCTATACGAACGGTATTTACTCCCATTTCCTTTATACGTTTAATATCCTCATCTATCATTTTATTATTCCAATGTTCTGGATAATAAGCAACTCCTAAATGCATAATTTCACCTTCTTTCAATCACTATTTTATTATAATATTAAACCACCAGTCGTATTTTCCTTTTGCAGGTATTTTACTAACTTTTCTAATAGAATCTGCTACATAGAGATTGTCATAAACCCCAGTGCAAGGTTCAAGGGCTATATTGTAATCGCCTCTATATCCCCCTTGAGTCTTCCATATTCCTAAGTAAGGAATTTTATCAGATGGATATTCGTAAAAAATAGCATCCTTTGTATCCTCATGTATAATTCCACAATATCCTTTTTTTAATTTTCCTAGAAAATAAAATTTTTCACAGTTATTAGCTGTAACAGGCTCTACCCTTGATAAATCAATATTTTTTCCAGTTTTCTGTGATTTAGTCGAAGGATAATTATGTATACTTCCCCATTCTCCTAAATGCTCTGTGGAATGCTCAACACTAATAATTTTATCAAGGTTTTCATGGACAATTATCCTTGTATTTACAGAGCAGTTAAGTAATATATGAGGAGTCCATATAAACTTAAACTCCTCATCTTTAGTATTAATAGCTTCATATTCTAACTTAATTGTGTTGTCTATAAGCTTTACCTTTTTTCTTAATATATATGGAAATCTTGGACTTTTAACTTCAAAGAATAACATTTCATTAGTTGTATCAATTTCATAGTCCCAGCTTAATGCCCATACTTCACCGTGGTCTGGAACTTGTAATCCATTATCAGGATATAAACACTTATCAATGCTGGGAAAAACTTCATCAAAACCACTTGAATCATATTTACTAAAATCTGCACCATAGGGTGGTTTAGTTAATCTTTCATTTTTAGCTTGAAATAAGAATTCTTTATTAGTTTTTTTACTTAATAATGATGCCATTTTGCTACCATATTGAGGTAAGAAAACCGACTTGATATTTTCATTCTCAATAACTATACTTTTTAATCCTTTAAAAGTATCTAAATAAATCATTTTAATGCACCTCTTTAAGACTATCTATAAACTTTATAAATCCTTTTTTCCCTTTATCATCCCTTTTAAATACTCCCGCATGTTCTAATACTTGTAGGAATTTTAATCCTACCTCTTTTCTTAAAATTTCATCTACATTTCCTTCTGTTATGTCATCATATTTATCTTTTATTTCGTGATACCAATCTATATGTTTCATTAAATTTTCATTTTCTATTAATTTCTTTTCTTTAGTTGGGTTTAGTAGATAATAGGATAGTTGTTCAAGCTCAGTCTTTAATCTCGCTGGTAATACAGCTAATCCCATAACTTCAATTAACCCTATATTTTCTTTCTTGATATGATGTAACTCTTCATGGGGATGGAAAATTCCATATGGGTGTTCTTTACTGGTTCTATTGTTTCTAAGTACTAAATCTAGTTCAAATAGCTCATCCCTTCTTCTAGCAATAGGAGTCACTGTGTTATGAGGTATATTATCTGTATGGGATAATATATCTAATTCTAAATCTTCGTATTTTTTCCATCTACCTAAGATAAAATCAGCAAGCTCTGATAACTTATGTCTATCATTGCCTCTTAATCTAATAACAGACATAGGCCACTTAACTATCCCTACTTCTATATCTTCAAATTTATCAATTGTAGTAGTATGTTCTAATGGAGCAGTCGCCATTGCAAATTCATAGTTTCCCCCTTGAAAATGGTCATGGGATAGTATAGAGCCTCCTACTATAGGTAAATCTGCATTAGAGCCGATAAAATAATGTGGAAACTTTTCAACAAATTCTAGAAGTCTATCAAAGGTATCCTTAGAAATTTTCATAGGTTCATGGGTATCCTTAAGTACAATTGAATGTTCATTAAAATATACGTATGGAGAATATTGCAAATACCACTTTTCATTTTTTAGTGTTAATGGTATGATTCTATGGTTTTGTCTAGCTGGATGATTAACTCTTCCTGCATATCCTTCATTTTCTTTACAAAGTAGGCACTTAGGATATGAACTAGCAGGCATATTTTTAGCTGCAGCTATTGCTTTAGGGTCTTTTTCAGGCTTAGATAGATTTATTGTTATGTCTAAATCCCCATATTCTGTATTAACCTTCCATACCATATTTTTTGCTACCCTATCTGTACGTATATAATTAGAATTTCTGCTTAGTTTATAGAAATAGTCCGTTGCATTTTGAGGGTTTTCATCATATAGTTTATAGAATTTATCAACAATCTCTGATGGTCTCGGCATTAAACAATTCATTATTTTTGTATCCAATAAGTCTCTATACACAGGTGTATTAGATTCTAATACTCCATTTTCATAAGCCCAAGTGAGAATATTATTTAAAATTGGTAATGGAGAATCTAAATTTTCTTCTATAATACCCACCTCTTCATACTCACTTAAATTCAAAAGATTCAATATTAAATTCCTGCAATAAACAATATCCTCTTCTTTTATTAACTCTTTATTAAGACCATAATGTATTAATCTATCTATCTCATTAAAAATATTTATAGTCACTTTTATCACCTCTATTAATCTTCAAATCCATTAGGGTTATTTTTATGCCACTTCCATGCAGATGCTATTATATCCTCTATATTTGTAAACTTTGGCTTCCATCCTAATTCCCTTTGAGCTTTTTCAGAAGAAGCTACTAATTTTGCAGGATCCCCTGCTCTTCTTTCTGATACAACTGCAGGTATAGGATGTCCTGTGACCTTTCTTGCAGCTTCTATTATCTCTTTCACAGTAAATCCATTTCCATTGCCTAAGTTATATATAGTACTTTCATTTCCATTTCTTAGTCTTTCTACTGCTAATATGTGAGCATCAGCTAAATCAGTTACATGTATATAGTCTCTTATACATGTTCCATCATGGGTATCGTAATCATCACCAAAGATTGAAATGTATTCCCTTTTGCCTAATGGTACTTGTAATACCAATGGTATTAGATGAGTTTCTGGGCTATGATCCTCTCCTATTTCACCAGTTACATGAGCTCCAGCTACATTAAAGTATCTAAGGGATATGTATTTTATTCCATACGCTTTATCTGCCCACTTCATCATTTTTTCCATAGCTAATTTGGTTTCACCATAGGCATTTGTAGGCTCTGTCTTGTCGGTTTCTAAAATTGGGATATTTTCTGGTTCTCCATACACTGCTGCAGTCGATGAAAATACTATTTTATTTACACCATATTTATTCATAGCCTCAAGGAGTACTTGAGTACCATAAACATTATTATCATAATACTTAAAGGGATTCTCCATACTTTCACCAACTAATGAATTTGCAGCAAAATGTATAACAACATCTATATCATTTTCAGAAAAAACTTTATCTAAAAACTCAATATCCCTTATATCCCCCTGATAAAAGTTAGCTTTTGTATGTATTGCTTTTTTATGACCTGTCTGTAAATTATCAACTACTACTACATTTTCTTCTCTTTCTATCAATTCATATACTGTATGACTACCTATGTACCCAGCACCACCACATACTAAAATCATATATATCACCCCTTGATTTAATTATTTTATTTCTTTGGCTCCGTCACCTATTTTCGCCACATAAAAGGTTGCTTCGTATCCAATTATTTCTTTATATTTCTTGCCTACATTTTCAATAAACTTATCGATTTTATCATTTTCTACTATAGAAACTGTACACCCTCCAAAACCTGCACCTGTCATTCTTGAACCTATTGTTCCCTGTTGCCCCCATGCAAGTTCAACTAATGTGTCTAGTTCCTTACCGGTTACTTCATAATCATCCCTTAATGATATATGTGACTCCTTCATTAGTTCTCCAAACTCTTTTAAATCTCCTCTCTCCAGGGCTTCAACCGCCTTTAAGGTTCTTCTATTTTCATATACTGCATGCTTAGCCCTTTTTCTATCTGTTTCATTTGTTATTAAATGTTTATTTTCTTCAAACTGTTCTTCTGTCAGTTCTCCTAAAGACTCGATATCAAGCTTAGTTTTTAATTGTGATAAGGCCCTTTCACACTCACTTCTTCTCTCATTATATTTTGAATCTGCAAGTCCCCTTCTTTTATTGGTATTAGTTATGACTAAAGAAGCATCCTTTAACTGTATACTTGAATAACGATACTCTAAAGTATCACAATCAAGTAATATTGCATTATCCTTTTTTCCCATTCCTACTGCAAATTGGTCCATTATACCACAGTTAACTCCTACGAATTCATTTTCAGCTCTTTGACTCATCTTAACCATTGTAATCATATCTACATCAAACCTAAATAATTCCTTTAACATTACAGATGTAGCTAATTCAACTGAAGCTGATGATGATAAGCCTGCCCCGTTAGGTATATTACCAAAATATACAGCATCAAAGCCTACATCTAAACTAAGTCCCATTTTCTTAAATATATGTATAACTCCCTTTGGATAGTTCGCCCAATCATGCTCTTTTTGGTAAACTAAATCATTTAATGAAAATTCCATTATTCCTAATTCTTCAAAATTTTTAGAGTATAATCTAACTAAATCGTCATTACGTTTCTTTGCTATAACATAGGTTCCAAAATTAAGGGCACATGGAAACACATGACCCCCATTGTAATCAATATGTTCTCCTATCAAATTAACACGTCCAGGAGCAAAAAATATTCTTGTATCATTTGAGTCACCATAGATATTTTCAAAATACTGTCTAAGTTCTTCTATCATTTCTATATCACCCCTATACATCTTTTTTAGCTAATTTACAGCTTTAATCTTGAAAATCTTAGAAACAAAATCACCTATACCTATATCTTTTGAATGATCTAATATTAAGCCTATATTCATAAGCTCGTCTCCAAAATAGTCTCCTTCTCTTCCTTCGATAATATATTTATAATCTGGATTTAAACCGGTTAATTTCAAGTTAACAAATCCTTCGTTTGGCTTTGCTAACACTTGATAATATCCTAATAACGCTTCTTTTTCATCCTGTGACACTACCATCCATGAAGTTATGTTACTATTTCCCTCAAACGGACTTATAAGTCTATAAAACATCCCCTGTTGGATTAATTGTCTATTTTCTTTAAAGAATTTTATCTGCTCCTTTATTTTTTCCTTTTCTTCCTGAGGAAGTTTTGTTACATCTAGTTCATATCCAAAGGTTCCAAAATATGCAACATTTCCCCTCATGTCAATATTAGTTATCCTGCCTACTTGGTGGTTAGGAACTGCTGACACATGTGACCCTATTGAACTAATTGGATAAACAAAAGATGTTCCGTATTGAATTTTCAGTCTCTCTACTGCATCAGTATCATCACTAGTCCATGTTTGTGGTGCATAATAAAGCATACCTGGATCATATCTACCTCCACCACTTGCACATGATTCAAATAAGATATGAGGGAATTCCTTTGTAAGTCTTTCGTATAAAGAGTATACTCCTAAAATATATCGATGACTTACTTCACCTTGTCGCTCAGGCGGTAATGCTTTTGACCAAATTTCTGTTATATTTCTGTTCATATCCCATTTAACATATGTTATTGGAGCTTCGCGTAAAATACTAGACATCATTTCATATATATAATCTACAACCTCTTTTCTTGAAAAATCTAATACATATTGATTTCTACCATGGGACATCCTTCTATTCGGAACCTTTATTACCCAATCCGAATGTTTCTTATATAATTCACTTTCTTTATTTACCATCTCAGGTTCAAACCAAATCCCAAATTCCATTCCCATCTCTATAATTTTCTCTGCTAATCCCTTTATTCCACTAGGTAGTTTTTCTTTATTCACAAACCAATCTCCTAATGAAGTGGTATCATCGTTTCTTTTGCCAAACCATCCATCATCTAATACAAATAGTTCAACTCCTAGCTCTTTACTATCATTAGCAATTTCTAATATTTTTTCTTCATTAAAATCAAAGTAGGTTGCTTCCCAGTTGTTTATAAGGATAGGTCTTACTTTATCTCTCCACTTACCCCTAGCTAATCTAGTTCTATATAACTCATGATAAGTCTGACTCATTTTGTTTAACCCTTTATCCGAGTAAACCATGACAACCTCTGGTGTTTGGAAACTCTCTCCTTCCTCTAAAATCCAACTAAAATCAAAAGGATTTATTCCCATAGTAACCCTAGAAACATTATCATAATCAACTTCTACTTGAGCTAAAAAGTTACCACTATATACAAGACTAAATCCATATACTTCACCTATATCTTCAGTTGTATTAAATCTTTTTAATGCAATAAATGGATTTTGATTTGCACTACTAGCTCCCCTTGTACTTGAGATAGCTTGAATGCCCATTTCAAGCTTTCTACTTTTTACATGTCTTTCCCTAGCCCAAGCACCTGAAAGTTGTATCATCTCAAAGTCCGAATCCATAAAATCAACACACATACTTAAAGCTCTAGTTACATTTAACTTTTCCTTACCTCTATTCACAAATTTAACACTTCTAGCTATAGCTCCATAATTCTCAAAAATCGTATATAAAAGTATCAACTCTACGTTTATCAATTCATCTTTTAAAGTTATTTCCAAAGTAGTAGCTTCTTGATTCTTCTCTGTATATGTAGCTGGCAATCCTTCTAATCTAGGTTTTCCTTTATATATTTTGTGAGTCTTGTACTCAAAGTTGGTTATCCTACTTCCATTTTGTTGTTTTATTTGAAATGCAGGTTCTCTAAAATCAGTAGTTCCATATGACGGATATTCCTGTCTTGTCAAATCCAATGAGAAATCTAAATCTCCTTCATATACGCAAGCCGTTAGTGCCCTAGGCTTACTTCTTAGTAGATGTTGAAAAGACCTTCTATGCTTTACCCTTTTTCCAAAATATATATGTCCAAGTTGATTGTTTTTTAAAACCTTTATAATATAGCTTATCTCTTGATTTTGCAAATGAAATTCTCTTGTTTTTTCATTGAAGTATACAGGCATTTTAGACCCCCTTTTTCAAATTAATAATTAACTACAGGAAATCATTTTCTTCCTTTACTATTATTTTAGTAAATTTTTACTTGAAAATCAATGTGTTTTTCGTAAAATTTATTAAAAAACCGGATAGTAACATTATTGACTATCCGGTAATATAAAAGTTTCTTTAAGCCGTTTCATAAGATATTGGATTCTTTTTGGATAATTCCTCATTATTTTCTATATTCTCTAATCCTTCTAGCTTTACAGCTTTTGATTTAAGATACTTAGTTAAGATATACATTGTAATCGCTGTTAATGCAATATATAAGAATGTCCTTATGCTTATACCATTTTGTGATGCAAGTCCTAATGGTGATGTTAAAATATACATTGATATCATTACAAAAATTACTATTCCACTAAATTCATAACGATATTTCCAAGTTAAATTTATACTAAAAATAAGTTAAATTTAAAAGACTAGCAGAAAAAACATCTACTAGTCTTTTAATAGCACTATTTTGTATTATCATCAAAATACTAAAGTGGGTTTGTTGATATTTTGCATTTATGTTAGAGTTTGTTTGTATTGATATTATTATTTTCTTCCCCATCTTTCTGTTTTGACTGCATTTTTTTCTTCTTTCGTGCTGTCATTATTCCACCAATTCTACCTGATTCTTTCGCTGTAAGTCCTCCCCATCCTTCTTTTTCAATTTTATCTGTTAATCCCAACTCAGCTGCAATCTCATATTTCATTATATCATCTGGAGTTAAAATCTTTTTCTTCTTTTTCTTTCTTTTTCCCATAATTTCACTCCTCCTTTTCCTCTATTATTAGGAAAATGAGGATTTTTATTCTTAATAGGTTTCGCATTTGTAATTTATTTGTTAATCAAGCAAAATATTTATTAATAATACGTAATATTTAAATTTACTACTTGATTTATAGAAAAATAAGTGTTAGACTCTTTTAGTGCGAAGCAAATATTAATTCCCACTCCCCCATTTAAATATATATTTTTAAAGGTCCTACTTCCCCCGAGTAGGACCTTTTATATTTTATTTTTTAAATACTACTTATATAAAGAACACTCATACCTATATAAATTAATCCCATCACAAATAAAGGAACAGCCTTTTTCAAAGTTAGCTTTTCAATATTCGTTTCTTGTACATCTTCACGTGCTTTATTTAATATTGAATTTCGACTTTGTGGCAAAGCTTTTATCAAGAAAAATGCTATAAGACCTGTAACTACTGCAACTGCACCTATAGATATAGCTCCCATAGTCATTATTAATGGATAAGGAATGTTCTGAACAAGCTCATTATTAACTTGTGGATTCATATTTACTGAATTACGAATAAAATAATTTAATAAAGTTGCTATTGCATTATTAGTTATATGAGCTAATATTGAAGCAAATATAGAATTAGTTTTATAAACAATATATCCAAATACCAAGCCTAAAAAAATAGGTCCTAAAAGATTTTGTATGTTAAAGTGGAAAATACCAAATAATATTGCTGAAATAATTATTGCCTTCTTCACACCTAATCCTTCATATGCCTTCATCACTAATCCTCTAAACATAACTTCTTCACATATTCCCGCAGATATAGCAATAACAAATAAGCTAATTAATAGCTCTAATCCTGTATCAGGCACAGGGATTGGTGGAGGTTGTATTTCTCCCAAAAAGCTAATTATAATCATCATAAGGGAGTTCATAAACATTCCAACAGGATATATTAATATGACTATTAAAGGTATCATCAATGTCTGTTTAATAGACAATTTATTTAATCTTAAAGTTTCTTTTAAATTATATCCTCTAACCACTAAATATAATACTGTAGGTAGTAATATAATAAGGTATTCCGTAATAATAAGTCCAATATAGATATCTTTATGTTGTACATAGGAACCCAATCCAATAAATACTAACCCTAAAATTAAATAAAAAATATTTGTTTCAAATATATTTGGTCTGCTGCTTAATCTATTCATTGAAAATCCTCCTACTTATTTAATATACCAAAATTTTTACATAATTTTATATATGATATTAATCCTCTCCTTAATATCTCTTCATTAAAGTTAAAGTGACAACTATGAAGTGGATAAGTCAATTTCAACTCTTCATTTCTTGAACCTAACATAAAGAAAATACCTGGAATTTCTCTTTGGTAATATGAAAAATCTTCTGCTAACATCATTGGCTTTATAATTGTTATATCATCATTTAATGCACGTTTAAACTCTTCAAATAATCCTTTATCATTTACTACAGCTGGATACATATCATGAAATTGTATACTTACATTTACATTATACATTTTTTCTAAACCTTTATTTATTTCATTCATTCTTCTCTTTATATGATTATACACCTGTATGTCAAAAGCTCTTATAGTTCCCTCTATTTTAACTTCTTCTGCTATAATGTTTCTAGTACTCCCCCCTTTTATCTTTCCTATAGTTAACACTGCCCCTTGTATAGGTTCAATATTTCTACTTATAATACTTTGATAATTTATAACTAACTGTGATGAAACATAAATTGCATCTATAGAAGCATGAGGCATGGCTCCATGACCACTTTTCCCCTTAATAATTATATCGAATTCACCGGTTTGCGCCATCATAGCCCCAGGTCTTGCTCCTATCCTTCCTTCCCCTAAACCAGGATATATATGAAGACCAAATATAGCTTCAACATTGTATTTCTTTAAAATTCCTTCTTTTACGATGACTTCAGCTCCTCCTGGACCTTCTTCTGCAGGCTGAAATATCAGAACTATATCTCGATTTAATTTAGGAATCCTTGACAGATACATTGCCAGTCCTAATAATATAGCCATATGACCATCATGACCACAAGCATGCATCATACCCTCTTCTTCTGAAGCAAAAGAAAGTCCCGTTTCTTCTTTAATTCTTAATCCATCCATATCTGCTCTAAAGGCAATAGCACCTTTTGACGATGAGCCTTCCTTATATCCTATAATTCCTGTTTTAGCAGTCTGTTCTATATGAAAACCAAAGTCAATCAATTTATTTTTTATATATTGTGATGTTTTTACCTCATTAAAACCCACCTCTGGTATCCTGTGTAATTCTCTCCTCATTTTAATCATATTTTTATGAATATCTTTCAATACTCCATTAATAAAAAACACCCCCAACATTCTATATAATACAATTTTATCCTTTTTTTATATTGACTTCAATTATAAACTATTTAAATATCACATTTTTTGTTATAAAATAGTAATATATTATAATAGATACTTCCACAGCTACCACAATTATACACGCCATTACGTTGTATTCATCTTTCCAACATTTTTTCCAAGATTTAATAATATATATTAATTATAGAATCTCAAAGAGGTGATTTTATTGAAGAAAGTTAATATAGCTATTGTAGGTGCTACAGGTATGGTTGGAAGAACTTTTTTAAAAGTCTTAGAAGAAAGAGATTTTCCAGTTAACAATTTATACTTATTTGCTTCCTCTAGGTCTAAAGGTAAAAAACTAAAGTTTAAAAATAAAGAATATTCAGTAGAAGAATTAAATGAAACTTCATTTAATCGAGATATACATATCGCTTTATTTTCAGCTGGAAGTGAAGTAAGTAAAAAATATGCACCTATAGCAAAAGAAAATGGTGTAATTGTTGTAGACAATAGTAGTGCTTGGAGAATGGATAAAGATGTACCTCTCATAGTGCCTGAAGTTAATCCTGAAGATATTAAATGGCATAACGGTATTATATCAAACCCAAACTGTTCTACTATACAATGTGTAGTTCCGATTAAACCTTTACACGATAAATTTAAAATTAAAAGGATTGTATATTCTACTTATCAAGCAGTATCAGGCTCAGGCATGGGAGGAATAAAAGACTTAGAAAATGGTATTGAAGGAAAGCCATGTAGCAAATATCCTCATCAAATAGCATTCAACTGTCTTCCACACATTGATATATTTATGGAAAATAAATATACAAAAGAAGAAATGAAAATAATAAACGAAACGCAAAAAATATTAAACGACTATAATATTAAAATAACTGCTACTGCAGTTAGAATCCCAGTTAGATATGGACATAGTGTAGCTACTAACATAGAATTTGAAAATCCATTTGAACTAAAGGATATTTACAAAACCCTTAAGACTGCAAAAGGTGTAATTTTAAAAGATGATATAGAAAACAACATATATCCTCTTCCTTTAGAAGCAGAAGACACTGATGAAGTATATGTAGGTAGAATAAGGAGAGACTTTAGTGTAGATAATGGTGTTAATTTATGGATAGTTGCAGACAATATTCGAAAGGGTGCTGCAACCAATACTGTGCAAATAGCTGAATTATTATTACAGACTATTTAATGAATATAAATATAAATGGAGGTGCTATATTTGAGTATATTTAAAGGTTCTGGAGTAGCTATTGTAACTCCATATAAAGAAGGTAAAATTGATTTTAAAAAACTTGACGAATTAATTGAATGGCATATTGAGGAAAATACTGATGCCATAATAATCTGTGGTACAACAGGAGAAGCTTCAACTATGTCTGAAGAAGAGCATAAAGAAGCTATCAAATTCGCAGTTGACAAAGTAAATAAAAGGATACCAGTTATTGCAGGTACAGGAAGCAATAATACTAGTCATGCTATAGAAATGAGTAAATATGCTGAAAGTGTAGGCGCAGATGGACTTTTGGTTGTAACTCCTTATTATAACAAAACTACACAAAAAGGATTAATTGAACACTATACAGCAATCGCAGATAGTGTAAATATACCAATAATAGTTTATAACGTACCTGGTAGAACTGGAGTAAATATTCTTCCAAAGACCTTAGCAACACTTTCTAAACATCCTAACATTAAAGCTGTAAAAGAAGCTAGCGGCAATATCAGTCAAGTTGCTGAAATTGCAAGATTATGTCCTAATGATTTTGATATATACAGCGGTAATGATGATATTATTGTTCCTGTATTATCTGTAGGTGGTAAAGGAGTTATTTCTGTTGTAGCTAACATCCTACCTAAGGATACACATGATATAGTTATTAAATATTTAGAAGGTAATGTAGACGAGGCTAGAGAACTTCAATTGAAAATGAAAGGCTTAATAGATGCATTGTTTATAGAAACTAATCCAATTCCTATTAAAACAGCAATGAACTTATTAGGTATGGATGTAGGGGATTTGAGACTACCTCTTACTAATATGACAGAAGAAAATACTAATATACTTATAAACGAATTAGAAAACTATGGACTTAAAGTAAGGAGGTAACTTTATGGTTAAAGTTATCATACACGGATGCAATGGTAACATGGGGCAAGTGTTGTCCAAACATCTGCAGCAAGATAATCAATGTCAAATTGTAGCAGGTATTGATAGAAGCCCAAACAAATATAAAAATGATTATCCTGTATATAAGGATATATTTGATTTTGAAGGTAATGCAGATGTTATAATCGATTTTTCGAATCCCTACTATCTTCCAGGACTTTTAGATTATTCTATAGAAAATAATATGCCACTAGTTATTGCTACAACTGGATTTTCTCCTAAAGATATAAAAGACATAGAAAATGCCGCAAAAAATATTCCTATATTCTATTCATCAAATATGTCTTTGGGTATTAATGTATTAATTGAACTGGTAACTAAAGCAATACCAACTCTTAGTGATTCTTTTGATATAGAAATAATCGAGAAACACCATAACCAAAAAGCTGACGCTCCTAGCGGAACTGCATATATGATAGCAAATAAAATAAATGAAGCATTTAAAAATACAATGGAATATGTATTTGGAAGATATAGCAAAAAAGAAAAAAGAAGAAAAAATGAAATAGGAATACACGCTGTACGTGGAGGAACTATAGTTGGTGAACATTCAGTTATATTTGCTGGTCAGGATGAAACAATTGAAATTAAACATTCAGCATTTTCTAAAAGTATATTTGCAATAGGAGCAATAAAAGCAGCTAAGTACATTGTTAACCAAGAAAATGGTTTATATGATATGAATAACCTTGTAGCCTCTAATAATAACAATAAATAAATCAAATATCTGATTCCTGAAAGGATTGAGTTACTAATGAATAATAAAAATAAGAAAGAAGTAAAAAGTTTTACAGACCCTTATGAACTTGCTAATTATATTAAATCTTCAAAAAAGTCTACACCTGTAAAAGTATACTTAAAGGGTAATAATTTAAATAAAATAAATTTTGATAAAGTAAAGGAATTTGGTAACGACGAATTTAAAATTATAATAGGCGAATATAATGAAATAGTCTATATTATGGATAAATATAGTGAGGAAATAGAAGATTATTATATTGAATACGATAGAAGAAATTCAGCTATTCCATTACTTGATATAACTAATATACAAGCAAGAATAGAACCTGGAGCAATCATAAGAGATAAATCCTATATAGGTAAAAATGCAATAATAATGATGGGAGCTGTAATCAACATAGGTGCAGAAATAGGCGAAAATACAATGATAGATATGAATGTAGTAGTAGGTGCCCGTGCAATTATAGGAAAAAACGTTCATATAGGTGCTGGAACAGTAATCGCTGGTGTGCTAGAACCACCAAGTAAAACTCCAGTTGTTATCGAAGATAATGTTGTAATAGGTGCAAATGCTGTTGTATTAGAAGGAGTAAAAGTATGTAAAGATGCTGTAGTAGCTGCAGGTGCTGTAGTAACTAAAGATGTTCCACCTAATACAGTCGTCGCTGGAACACCAGCTAAAGTAATCAAGCAAAAAGATTCAAAGACTTGTGATAAGGTTAAAATATTAGATGAATTGAGAGGATAACAAAAGTGACCTGTTTAAAGGTCACTTTTGTTTTTAATATTAGTCTTCAAATGTAAAAATATAAGGAATATTTCTATAGTAATCCCCGTAATTTAATCCGTATCCTACAATAAATAAATCCGGAATTGTAAAACCTACATAATCTGGAGTTATTTCAACTTGTCTTCTTTCAGGCTTATCTAATAACACACAAGTTTTCAATGAATTTGGTTCCATTTCTTTTAAATGCTCAACAATAACATTCATTGTTAATCCTGAATCCACTATATCGTCTACTATTAGTACGTCTCTTCCCTTAATATCTACTCTCAAGTCGTTTACTATATTAACTTTACCTGAAGTTTCTGTATTATTGCCATAACTTGATGTAGTCATAAATTCTATTTGAGTAGTAACATCTATGTTTCTTACTAAATCAGCTGTAAAAATAAAACTTCCCTTTAATAAAGACACTATTAATAACTCTTTTCCTTCATAATCTTTAGAAATTATTTGTCCTAGTTCTTTAACTTTACTATTTATTTCTTCTTTTGAAATAACAACCTTTTTTTTCTTTTCCAATTCTATCAACTCCTATATCTTAAATTTTGTACTTTATATAAATTAAGTAATACAAGTTAAAAACTCAGCTTATAGTTTGTAAAGATTACCAAAAAATAAAAAAAGCATGTCGAACAATGCTGTATTTTAAGTCATATTCTATTCTATAATTTTTATTTTGTCAATAGATTAACTTAAAACTCAGAGATTTCGCATCTAATTTCCAGTAAAAACTTTACTTTCCCTTAATTTGTAATGC
>NZ_ARZA01000104.1 GCF_000387765.1 Caldisalinibacter kiritimatiensis | reverse complement strand
TTATTCGAACTAATAGATGATAAGTACTCATATTCACATCCCACATAGTTAAGATATAACAAAGTATTGAGACAAGCTATGAAGCATGCTGTAAAAATTCACATCCCACATAGTTAAGATATAACACTGACGGAAGTGATGGCACAGGAACAGGGGACACTGAATTCACATCCCACATAGTTAAGATATAACCCAAGTGAAATTGACAATAACTCCGATACCTAGTCAGATTCACATCCCACATAGTTAAGATATAACGGAGAAAGTTCATATTCATCATTACTAGAATATTCGTTATTCACATCCCACATAGTTAAGATATAACTAACTTTAAACAAGGATTTTCTAACGTTGATAAGACATGGATAATGATTTTTTGCAGTAAACCTCCAATAATGTTTTGTTAATTTTTAACATAAACGCTTTGAACTCTGTTATTTACTTTTTTTAAGTTGTTTCTTTTATTTTTCTACATTACTGCAAAATATAAAAATTAAAGTGGAATGCCTAGTCGGTAACACAACAACTAGGATTAACCCTTACCGAGTGGCATCTGATACCCTCAGCCTAAAGACGTTCAATCGCCTTGTCATCTTAACCGATTACAATTATATCATATTTTTGAAGTTAATTACAATCATTTTGTAAAATTGTTACTATCAAGTAATAGTTGGCAATTTTTCTTTTTCAAAATTAATCATCCAATAATTTTGTTTTTA
>NZ_ARZA01000103.1 GCF_000387765.1 Caldisalinibacter kiritimatiensis | reverse complement strand
TTAATCACAATTCTGATAAAATAGAACTATAGTTCTCAGTGTACAGCTCTTAGTTCTTAGCTCACAGCTGTTAGCAAAAACCTAAGATCTGTGAACTAAGAACTGTCAACTGTGAACCAAGAACTGAGAGTCAAGAGCTATAAACTTATAATAAGGTTTAAAAAATTGGATATAATTAATAAAAATACTAAAAGATTAATAGGAGGAGAATATGAGTAAAATAATAAACTTTGATAAAAATAAAAATCAAGATTATAGAATTTTAGATATTGAAAAACAATTTGAGATGTTATTTAATATGCCAAATGGCAAGAGTTTGGCACTTGTGATTTTAAAAGAGCTTCCGGAATTTGAATTAGGAGTTATTTTAGAAGAATTAGCTGAGAATAAGACTGAAGTCGTAGCTAAAACGTTAATATTAGTATCTGAAAATTATGAGGGAGCAATTAAAGACCTTGCAAATGAATTGCTACTAGATTTTGATAGAACAGATATAAATATAGGTGCCATAAGAGAAGAACTATTAGAAGTATCAGATAAAATTTTTAAAGCTGCTTATATAAGTAGAACTCGATTATTAGGTAGTTTATATTTAATACTTATCTGGCAAGAAAAAGAAACTGAAAATACTGTTTTGCAATTTTTTGATATTAGTTATACAGAAAATGGTTTCAAGGATTGTAAAAGTATTACTATACAAAAAGATGAGCAAGAAATTGAGCAAGTACTAAACGAGGTAAATATGAGTTTAGGAAGTGCTTTTAAAATATCATACAAAGAAGCCGTATATCTTATCCAGGAAAGTGCCAAAATAAATGTCCAAAACAACTTAATTCTACCTTCAGGAAAAACTGAATACAACCAACTTTTAAAAGAGAGAGTTAATTTGACAAAAAATGAGAAAATTAAGCTATTAAAGCGTATATCTGAGCCTTTAGACAAACCATATAAAACAGTTAATGCATTTTTTAATGCATTAAAAAATAAGGATTTACAGGCATTAAAATATACAACTAACGATAAACCAATATATATGAATATTATTAAGAAATATGATGACAACAACTATATCATGAAGTTCAACGTTAAGGGTGAAAGTGTATTAAAAAAGGGAGTTAAAGTCAAGGCTTATTTATTTATTGACAATGAATATTATTTAAATAAAGTAACATATGATTTTATGTTGAGTGAGAAATCAGGAGAATGGTATATAAATAAAATAAAGGAAAAAAATACTCACAAGTTATCACAAGATGAAGAAAAAGAATATTTAAGTCAAGATTTTGTAGTTAAAGTATATAATATTAACGATGAAGACCAAATTATGGAAAATGTGTTTTTGAATCTTGATGGTGAATTTGACTTAGAAGCAACTATGCCTAAATGTATTGAGAAAAACGATTTAGATATAATAGAAAATGGTTTTGACGAAAAGGAATTTGTTAAGTGCATATATGTTTTAACAGAAAAGCAGTTTATATTTATGACACCATATGAAGAAGTAGCTGAAACTTTAGATGTCAAATATAGAGATATTAAATTCAAAAATATAATGACATTAAAGGATGGATACTACTTACCTAAATCAACGATAGGGTACTTTTTATCAGGAGATTTTAAGACTTTTGATGAAATGATGGAAGAACTTAATAGTATATCTAATATAATAGAGGAAGACTATTATGATGAATATACGGATTTAGAAGGACAGTTTTTTAGTAAAGAAGAATATTTAGAAGTTAGAGGAAAAAATTTAAAAGGAAAAGACCAGTTTATATATGAGACATTAGATGTGTGCTCTTATATTATGGATGGAAATAATATAGACAATGCTACAATTAAAAAAGTATTAAAAGAAACTATACCTGAGGTGATTAATTTTATACGTATCTGTGAAAGATGTCCAAATGGGTGTTTAGGTAGAAATAAAGATAGTAAGGTAAGTTTTGAGCAGTTTATAGAGGAAGGTTTAGATATTAAAGACTTACCAGAAAACATAAAAGAAACTACTGGATTAAATTTCTTTTATCTAGAATATTGTACAATATTGGCCAATGTAATTGGAAGAGCATTATCAGAAATAAATAAGTATAAAGAAATGCACAGAGACGTAGCTTCACAGATTTTCTATAATACATTAGACTTTATAAGCGACAATTGCTATTATTGTGATACAAATTGTATTGATATTTGGAATAATCCACTTATAAGGTTAAATTAAAAATATACAGTAAAAATACTAGAGTTTTGCTCTAGTATTTTTACTGTATATTCCAATACATTTATAGTAAATTAATCACAATTCTGATAAAATAGAACTATAGTTCTCAGTGTACAGCTCTTAG
>NZ_ARZA01000102.1 GCF_000387765.1 Caldisalinibacter kiritimatiensis | reverse complement strand
TTAAACTAACCTTTTTAATCATTATCCCTCCTCAACCTACACTTTCTATAACTCAATATTCGATATACCATAAATGGAATTTTATACCTTTGTCTATTATTATATCTTATATATTGTATAATTACCATATTTTATTATGAGTGATATATAAAATTTAATTATTTGAATCAATTCATCAACCATTTTATGTAAAAAATTTTATTTATTTTTTTGACTTATGGTTGATTTTTTTATGTCTAAATTGTTCTTATATAGTGTAAG
>NZ_ARZA01000101.1 GCF_000387765.1 Caldisalinibacter kiritimatiensis | reverse complement strand
AGAGAAAATATTTGTAAAATTATTATCGAAAAGCGAAAGGCGAACAGCGAATAGCCTAATCCTTTCCAATATCCTACTAAGAGCTGAGAGCTAGGAACTAAGAACTGACTAACTACTAACAACGAACTACTAACTAACAAATCGACGAGATCGACTTTGTTTTAAACTTTAAAATTTTTAAAAAAAGGTTTATTTAACAAGATAAATTATTATATAATAGTACATGAATTAGAAAGCGAGGTTATAAAAATGGGGGACATAATTAGTGTATTCAAAAAAGAAATGTTAGTAATATTGTTTGCAATGACACCAGTGTTTGAACTTAGAGGAGCAATTCCGCTAGGTATAACACTTGGCTTTGAACCGATACATAGTACCATATTAAGTATAGCTGGTAATATAATACCTGTACCATTATTGTTAAAATTATTAAAGCCTACATTTAGATACTTTGAAAAAACAAAGGTATTTGGTGGTATTATAGATTGGATAAAAAGAAGAACGCTAAGAAGAAGTGAAAAGGTTAGAAAATATAAAGTGTTTGGACTTTATTTATTGGTAGCTATACCTCTTCCTACTACTGGAGCATGGACTGGATGTATAGCAGCTAGTTTATTTGAGATTGATTTTAAACAAGCATTTCCTGCCATAGTTGCAGGAGTAATAACTGCAGGTATTATAATGCTTATACTAAGTTATATGGGTATGCAAATAGTATAAATTCAGAAGTTTCGCATCTAAAAGATTTTAATGGGCGCTAGCCCTCAAGAATAGATTGT
>NZ_ARZA01000100.1 GCF_000387765.1 Caldisalinibacter kiritimatiensis | reverse complement strand
TATTTTTTTTACTAATTTTCTGTGGATAAGTTTAATTTTGTATTTTGCAACTATCTAATTCAAGATTAACGATTATAACTTTGCTTTAACAGAAACATTATATATTTTTCTATTTGAAATATTCTATTTTTTATTCTCAGACTCTATCAGTTCTATCATTTTAGTAAAATAATTATATACTTCTGTACTTTTATCAAATATGTTTTCTAAGTCTTTTTTCCCACTTTCCAAAACATCTTTTTCCGAAAACTTTTCATTAAAAATAATTGCTAAAGTATATTGCATTTGTGAAGCCACATTTAACATTTGTTTTCCTGTATTTTCTGCTTTTAAATAATCAGAATATACTGATATAAAGTGTTCTGGAAAAACACTAATTAAATAACCATAAAACCACAAATAATCTCCGTCATTTGAATATTTCTCAGTTGCTATTTTAAAGGCATCTATTAATATATTTTCTGCTTGGTTTAAACATTTTTCTAATTTTGGTGATAATCTTCCCCATTCAGCCATAACATACCAAGTGTAAAAAGAAATTCTGAAAAGATCATATTTCTCAACTGTTTTTAAATAATCTTCATTAATAGCATCGAAAAAAACTATAAGTTCTTCCCATTTTTCATTTTTTATAATTCTCTCTAACTTATCTAAATCCATTGTAAATCATAACCTTTCAAATAATGTTCTATTTATTTCATATTTACCTATATATCTATAATTTTCCATATACTATCATTTATTCTTTATTCTACAGATACTGTTTCTCAATTAATCAACAATATAGTTTTTGATCATATTATTTATTTTACAAAATTTTCTGTCGTTTATTAAAATAAATATTAAAATTTCAAAGTCCAGTAGAACCTATAAATTTACTATCTACTGGACTTATTCTAATATAGTATATTTATTTTTATATATTGTTTATCACAATTAATAACTAAAAAGCAAATTTTAGAAATAAATTCTCTTGCTTAACAAGTTTTTCAACTAATTTTAATACTTCATCATTCTTACCATATATAGTTACAGAAAATCCACCATCTATACTAACAAGAATATTTTTTTCAGGAAAGATTATTTGAGCTGATGAAATGTCATTTTTTATGATATATGAAATTATTTTATGAATCTCTTGCAACGATTTTGATCGAATATTTTTATATTCATACTCATAAAACTTAAATCTACTTTTTTCTTCAGGAAACTCTGTTAAATAAATTTCAGCATCATAATATGTAATCATTTTCATTATTATTCGACAAATCTTTTGGCTAAAATCATCTAAGTAATTTATCATAAGATATTCTTCCAATTCAAAATATCTATCACTGCTGATTTTCTCGGGTAAAAAATCAATATAGTGATAAGTTTCACTACTTTGTAATGTTTCAATAAACTCTAATATTTTTTCCATTACTTTCCTAACACCTTTCCATTCTCATCTAATTATGATTAAAAGAAAACACATCATAATATCTTAGGTGTATTACCTAATACTCAAGATAAAATCTGTATCTCTTGTATTTGATGCTTACCTTTCTATTTTAAGTTACAGAAAATAGGGTCAAGCTTGAAAATCACCTTTTAAAAAATTTAATAATTCAATAATTCAATCTTGACCCATTAGCTCTATTGTGGTTTCTTTCCTTTTTAATCTAAACAATCGTTACTTTAATATTGTTATGCCAATAATAATATTACCTAATTACCTTTTAAAATTTCTTCTATCCACTCTTTATACTTGGTATCATTATTGTATTGAATAGCTTTTTTTCCATATTCCAATGCTATATTTTCTGAATGAGGTGGAGTTAATGCAGTAAAAACATAATAAGAAATAAGATAACAAATATGTGCAGTTTCCTTTTTTGCATCGTGTTGTTTCAAATAAATATATTGATTAAGCAGATGAAAAAAAACATTTATCCCATCTATTTCTTTACTATTTGCATATAAATCATCCAAATCATTTTCTGATAGCTCCATAACTCTTTCTATTGGAATTACTGAACTATAATAATCAAAATATTTTTTGATATCCATCTATCCTTCTCCTTGCAATAATATTATTTACACCATGCAGTGCTAATATATTTAACAAGTCCTTCTGCGTCTTTAATAAATCTAACAACTACAGTTTCACCTTTATAGGTAAGTGTACGAATATATTGATTGTTCTTTTCCCAAGTTTCTGCTCCATCCTTTAAAACCTTAATAAGAATGGGAGCAACATCACTCCATTTTGGATCTTTCTTAAACTTATTCCAATTATGTTTTGCTTTCATTATATGATGTATTTTATTACTATTACAACTATTTACAGCTTTTTCTGCTGATTTATTAAACGCTCTAGCTTCAAACCAATCAACAACTTTGTTATATAACCAAGTACCTGCTGCTATTACTGTACCACC
>NZ_ARZA01000099.1 GCF_000387765.1 Caldisalinibacter kiritimatiensis | reverse complement strand
TAGAATTATTATCGAAAAGCGAAAGGCGAACAGCGAATAGCCTAATTTTTTCTAAGAACTGAGAACTGTGTCAACAGTATCCAACAAAAAATGTCTTAGTAGTACAAAAGCACTATGGAAATATCAGGTATAAGGTGGTATAATGTAAAATAAGATAACAATATATAGAAATATGTATTATAAATGAGTTATATCGGAGATGATATAATATGAGAGTTATTTTTCTTATTTTACTACTTATACCTATTCTAATGTTTCAACTGTATATCATTAGAGAGACTATAAGTGCTACTAAAAGTACTATTAAAAATAAAAGAAAAGAACCCATTTCTAGGACTAATAAATACCGTTATAATTATAACCATATATCCTCCAATAATAGAACTAAGATTAGAGTTGTTAAATAATCGCCTAAAGAGGCGATTATTTTTTATGCTTAAATTTTTTTAATTGTCTTTAAGCTAACAGCTAATAGCTAGTAGCCAATAGCCAAAAATCGGCTTTGCTGATTTTCTAAAAGGATTTTTATATATTTTGTAGAAGGGTATTATGAAGAACTTTAAAGTAAAAAATAATAAAAAAATATAAAGAAGGGATTAAATAAAATGAGAAGGATAGATGCTAAAATAATAACTAGCAAAGTTAAAGAAATGTGTATGAAGGCTAATTACGAGTTGAGTAACGATGTTTTAGATAAAATAAAACAGTCAATAGATAAAGAAGAATCACCTATAGGAAAGGACATTTTAGAAAAATTAATTTTAAATGCTAATATCGCAAAAAAAGAAAGGGTACCAATTTGTCAAGATACTGGTATGGCAGTATTCTTTGTCGATATAGGACAGGATGTATTTGTAGAAGGAGGAAATCTCACAGAAGCTATAAATGAAGGAGTACGACAGGGATACACAGAAGGATACTTAAGAAAATCTGTAGTTAAAGACCCATTTTTAAGAGAAAATACTAAAGATAATACACCAGCGATTATTCACTATAACATAGTAGAAGGAGATAAGATAAAAATACGCTTTGCACCTAAAGGATTTGGAAGTGAAAATATGGGTGGCTTAAAAATGTTAAAACCGTCTGATGGTATAGAAGGAGTAAAGCAATTTGTTATTGATGTAGTAAGAAAAGCAGGTCCTAATCCTTGTCCACCAGTAGTAGTAGGTGTAGGAATTGGAGGAACTATGGAAAAGGCATGTCTTTTAGCCAAAAAGGCTTTGTTAAGGAATGTTGGTAAATTCAATGAAAAGAAGCATATTAAACAATTAGAATTAGAACTGTTACAAGAAATAAATAAACTAGGTATAGGCCCACAAGGATTAGGAGGAAGAACAACAGCTTTAGGAGTAAATGTTGAAGTTTTTCCTACACATATTGCAGGCCTTCCTGTTGCAGTTAATTTAAACTGTCACGTAGCTAGACATATTGAAGTACAGATATAAACTCAAAGGATGTATAACCTTTAACAATAAAAACGAGGTGATTTTATTGAAAGAAATAAATATAACGACGCCACTTACAGATGATGTTGTGGCTAATCTTAAAGCTGGAGATAGGGTATATATTAGTGGAA
Organism: Caldisalinibacter kiritimatiensis; assembly: GCF_000387765.1. Classification (NCBI taxonomy): domain Bacteria; kingdom Bacillati; phylum Bacillota; class Tissierellia; order Tissierellales; family Thermohalobacteraceae; genus Caldisalinibacter; species Caldisalinibacter kiritimatiensis. The sequence continues at coordinate 1,622 of NZ_ARZA01000099.1, read as the reverse complement.
CTATTTACACAGGCAGGGATGCAGCACATAAAAGATTAGTAGAGGCAATAAAACAAGGAGAACAATTACCTTTTGATATAGAAAACTCTATACTTTACTATGTAGGGCCTTGCCCACCAAAACCAGGTAAGGTTATAGGTTCAGCAGGGCCTACCACTAGTTATAGAATGGATGATTATACACCTTATTTATTAGAAAAAGGATTAAAGGGTATGATAGGGAAGGGACAACGTAACAATAAAGTTATTGAATCTATGAAAAAAAATAAAGCAGTATATTTTGCAGCGATAGGCGGTGCTGGAGCTTTAATTTCCGATTGTATTAAAGAATCAACCGTTATTGCATATGAAGATTTAGGAACAGAAGCTATAAGAAAACTGACTGTGGAAAAATTACCTGCTATTGTGGTTATTGATTCTAAAGGGAATAATTTATATAATATAGAGGTTAGTAAGTATGAAATTTAAAATTAGTTTGGCTATTTGCCACTCGCTAATCACCTTTAGCAAAAAACATATATTGATTATAGATTATGGATTAGAGAATAGAGTATTATAGTGATAGTGTATGGAGTTTTCAGCTAATGGTTTAAAAGGACTGACCTGAAAGTATAGAAGGGAAGAATCTAAATGAATAATATTATTAAAGAAGTGATTACTAGAAAAGAAAAACCATTATGGCAAATCATGTTAATAATATTAGGTTCTGTAGTCTTTGTAAATACCCTAATAACTCTTTCGAATCATTTGGGAAGAAAATATGCAGGTATAGTAAGTCTTATCATATTATTTTCATCTATATTAATTACAGGATTTGTATTGATGAGAGTATTTTCAGTATATAGTTACAAATTAGTGGATAATAAATTAATATTTGAGCGTGTTTTAGGAAATAAAGAGAAGGTTTTGCTATCAATAAATATTGAAGAGATAGAAACATTAAAACCTTATAATGAAATAGATTCTAGTAGTAAAATAGATTGTATATATAAATTTGTATTAGATAAAGAGTATGATAAATTTTTCGTAGGTGAGTTTCAAAGAGACGGTAAAACATATAGATTTGTATTTAAGCCTAGTGAAAGGTTATTAAGAATTATAGATAAAAAGATTAGTGAAAAGGCAGTATAAAGTTAAGAATTAGCATGAAAATATAAAATCAATTCTCCATTGCTAGTTAGTTTTTTGTTGTCTAAAAGGCTATTAACTAACAAATTGACGAAGTCGACTATGCTCTAAAAAAATGTGAACAATGGTCATGCATTAAGAATAAAATATAATATAACGGTAATAATCAAGGTAAAGAAGTATTAAGGGGATGATTTTTTGACGGGTAATTGTGGAATATGCGATGGAGAATGTAACCATTTTATAAGCTTATTAGGTGTACATATATGTAGAGAATGTGAGCAAGATATAGTAAACAGTGATATTGGTGATATTAAATATCAGTATTATAAGTCTGTTATAAAAAAGCTTTGGATAGATTATATAATTCAATTCAGCCAGAAAGTTTAGGACCTAAAGTCTAAAGACAGCGTAGTACACGCTGTCTTTTAGTTTTTGCTTAAGAAAGTATATTTACAGTATATGCTATAATCAAGCTATATATCCAGGTTGAAA
>NZ_ARZA01000098.1 GCF_000387765.1 Caldisalinibacter kiritimatiensis | reverse complement strand
TGGTAATTTTTCATTAACTTTAAAACTTGTGTAAGGTTTATTAACTGGTTTATTTTTCTTGGGATTAATAGGATTTTTAACATATGGTATTAATAGATAAAATACTAGCACATAAAGAATTTTTATTGTATTTACTAAATTAATTATCAATGTTTTCAATTTTGTGTCTCTCCTTTCATGTATTTCTTTTTGTTTTGTCACTTAAAGCATATCCAATGGGGGGAGACACTAAAACAAATATATATTATTTAAATTTCAATATTTGAGTGTCAATTTTGCTCTAAACTTTTGACACTACGTAATAGGTAATTGCGAAATTAAATAGCTGAAGGCTTAGATTACGAAAAAAATAGTTTAATAG
>NZ_ARZA01000097.1 GCF_000387765.1 Caldisalinibacter kiritimatiensis | reverse complement strand
TTTTAAAAAAAATAAAAATGAAGAGATTAATAAAAATGAGGAAATAAAGAATAATGAAGAAGTTAATGAACAAGAAAAAGATGATTTAGAAGAAACTGAAATAGAGGAATTAGATAATGGCGAAAATCAAGAAAAAGAGAAAAAGAAAAAAATAGGGCTATTTGGTAGATTGAAAAAAGGATTAGAAAAGACAAGAAAGGGGATTACAGAGAAGGTAGATAATGTTCTAAAGAGTTATAAAAAAATTGATGAAGAACTTTTTGAAGAATTAGAAGAAATTTTAATAACAGCAGATGTAGGGGTTAATACAACACTTAAAATAATTGAAGATTTAAAAGATAAGGTTCGTGAGAGAAAAATTGAAGACCCAAGTGAAATAAACAATTTATTAAAAGAAGAAATAACAGAGCTATTAACAGATTATGAAACTAATAATAAACTTGATTTAGAACCTGCTCCTGCAATTCTATTAGTGGTTGGTGTAAATGGTGTTGGTAAAACTACAACTATAGGAAAGTTAGCACATAGATTTAAGAGTGAAGGAAAAAAAGTATTAGTAGCAGCAGGAGATACGTTTAGAGCTGCAGCAATTGAGCAATTGAGTGAGTGGTGTAATAGAGCTGGAGTTGATATTATAGCAAACAAGGAAGGAAGTGACCCTGCAGCAGTTATATTTGATGCTATTCAAGCAGCTAAAGCGAGAAAGGCAGATATATTAATTTGTGATACAGCAGGTAGATTGCATAATAAAAAGAATTTAATGAATGAATTGAACAAAATCTTTAGAATTGTAGATAGAGAATATTCAGAGGCAACAAGAGAAGTTCTTTTAGTATTAGATGCTACTACTGGACAAAATGCCATTATGCAAGCACGTACGTTTAAAGAAGCATGTAATATCACTGGCTTAGCTTTAACCAAATTAGATGGTACAGCTAAAGGTGGAGTTGTACTTGCAGTCCAATCAGAATTGAAAGTACCAGTAAAGCTTGTTGGAGTTGGAGAAGGTATTGAGGATTTACAAGATTTTGACCCTAATAATTTTGTAGATGCATTATTTTCAGAATAAAATTGTTGACAAAAAGGAAAATATATTATAAAATACTTCTGTCAAGTTAAAAACTTTACACTAACTTGTTGGTGATTTTAATGTTTGAAAAGGCTATTGAAATAGGGATGCTGTTTGATTTTTATGGAAAACTTTTAAGTAATAAGCAGCATAATGTTGTTGAATTTTATTATATGCATGATTTGTCTCTTAGTGAAATAGCAGAACAGCTAGATATAAGTAGACAAGGTGTGTATGATATTTTAAAACGGGCAGAGAATCGCTTATATATGTATGAAGAACAGTTAGGATTAGTAGAAAAATTTAATTTAAATAAATATAAGGTTAAACATATATTAAAGCATATTAATGTTATAGAGAATCAAGCAGATAAGTTGGGTTCTGATGATATAAAAGATAATACCAAAAAGATTCGTGAAATAGTTTTAGATATTTTAGAATCAAACCAGGAGGGTAAATAATGGTTTTTGAAAGTTTAGCTGAAAAGCTTCAGAATGCCTTAGGGAAGCTAAAGGGGAAAGGTAAGCTTTCTGAGAAAGATGTAAAAAATGCAATGCGAGAAGTTAAATTAGCTTTACTGGAGGCTGATGTTAACTATAAAGTAGTTAAAGATTTTGTGAAGAAGGTTAAAGAAAGAGCTGTAGGGCATGAGGTGATGGATAGCCTTACACCTGGTCAGCAAGTAATAAAAATAGTTAATGACGAGTTATGTAATCTCATGGGAAAAACACAAAGTAAGATAGAATTTGCTGATTCCCCACCTACTATAATTATGATGTGTGGGCTTCAAGGGGCAGGTAAGACTACTACGACAGGTAAGCTTGCATCACTACTTAAGAAAAAAGGGAAAAAACCTTTATTAGTGGCATGTGATATTTATAGACCTGCTGCTATTAAACAGTTGGAAGTAGTAGGAGGAAAAGTTGATGTACCGGTATTTTCGATGGGGGATAAGCAAAATCCGGTAAATATAGCTAAAGCAGCAGTAGAACATGGTAAGAAAAATGGTAATGATGTTATTATAATAGATACAGCAGGTAGACTTCATATAGATGAGGAATTGATGGAAGAATTACAAGACATTAAAGATGAAGTAAAGCCTAATGAAATATTACTTGTTTTAGATGCAATGACAGGACAGGATGCTGTAAAAGTTGCAGAGTCCTTTGAAAATAAATTAGGAATAAATGGTGTTATTCTAACTAAACTTGATGGTGATGCTAGAGGAGGTTCTGCTTTATCTATAAGAGCAGTTACAGATAAACCTATTAAGTTTGTAGGTATGGGTGAAAAGTTAGATGAGTTAGAACCATTTCATCCAGATAGGATGGCATCAAGAATATTAGGTATGGGAGATGTATTAAGCCTTATAGAAAAAGCTCAAGAAAATTTTGATACTAAGAAGGCTTTAGAATTAGAACAAAAGCTAAGAAAACAAGAATTTACTTTTGAGGACTTTTTAGACCAATTACAACAAATGAAAAAGATGGGACCATTAAGTCAGATATTAGAAATGGTTCCTGGGGTAAATTCAAAGCAGCTTAAAAAGCTAAATGTTGATGATAAAGAATTAGTTCATATAGAAGCAATTATACAGTCGATGACAAAAGAAGAGAGATTAAATCCTTCTATTATAGATGGAAGTAGAAGGAAGAGAATAGCTAAAGGTAGTGGAACTAGTATACAACAAGTTAATAGACTGCTAAAACAATTTAATGAGACTAAAAAAATGCTTAAAAAACTAGGCAAAATGGAAAAAACAATGAAAAAAAGAGGTAAATTCAATTTTCCATTTTTCCAATAGATAAGATATTTTGAAGGAGGTGAGAGCATGGCAGTAAAAATCAGATTAAGAAGAATGGGAGCTAAGAAAAAGCCTTTCTACAGAATAGTAGTAGCAGATTCTCGTTCTCCAAGAGATGGTAAGTTTATTGAAGAGATTGGATACTATAATCCAGTATCAGAGCCAAAGCAAGTTAAAATTGATGTTGAAAAAGCTGTTAAATGGCTAGGTAATGGTGCAAAACCAACTGATACTGTTAATGATTTATTTAAAAAGCATGGAGTATATGAGAAGAAAGAAGAATTAAAAAGTGCTGAATAAAACCTTTTGGGGGGTGAAATAATATGGGCGAGTTAGTAGAAATGATAGCTAAAGCCCTAGTAGATTATCCAGAGGAAGTTAGTGTGAATGAAGTAGAAGGAAGCCAATCAATTATAATAGAGTTAAAGGTAGCCCCAGAAGATATGGGTAAAATAATTGGTAAACAAGGTAGAATAGCTAAGGCTATAAGAACTGTTGTGAAGGCCGCAGCTACAAAAGAAAATAAAAGAGTTATTGTTGAAATTTTACAATAAAGGGATTAGTCTTTCTAATCCCTTTATTATATAATTTTGAGTATTATAGTTTAATTAAAAGGGAGTATAGATATGTCTGAATATATACAAGTAGGAAAGATAATAAATACCCATGGTATTAAAGGAGAAGTTAAAGTTCTACCACTTACTGATGATATGACAAGATTTGAAGATTTAAATAGTGTTTTTATAGGTGATAATAATACTGAAGTAGAGATAGAAAAAGTATGGTATAAGAAGAAATTTGTAATACTAAAATTTAGGGATTATGATAATATTAATGACGTTCTTAGTTTTAAAAACAAATTTGTTTTAATACATGAGAGTGAGGCAGTTGAGTTACCTGAGGATACTTACTTTATTTTTCAGATAGTAGGACTTGAAGTTTATAATGTTGAAGGAGTAAAAATAGGTAAAATTAAAGAGGTTTTGCAACCTGGGGCAAATGATGTTTATGTAGTTAAAGATGGTAGTAAAGAGTATTTGCTCCCAGCTATAAAAGAAGTTGTTAAAGAGATTGATTTAGAACAAAAGAAGATGATTATAGACCCTCTTGAAGGAATGATAGAATGAGAATAGATATTTTAACACTGTTTCCTGAAATGTTTAATAGTGTATTTAGTGAAAGTATAATTGGTAGAGCTTTAAAGAATAACATATTTACTGTAAATTGTATTAATATTAGGGATTTTTCAGAAGATAAGCATAAAAGAGTAGATGATTATCCATATGGCGGGGGACCTGGTATGGTCTTAAAACCAGAGCCAGTGTTTAAGGCTATTCAGAATGTTAGAAAAGAGAATAGTAGGATTATATTTTTAACCCCAAAAGGTAAAGTATATAATCAAAAAATTGCTAAGGAACTTTCAAAAGAAGAGCATTTAGTCTTATTATGTGGACACTATGAAGGAATAGATAATAGAATTATAGAAAACTATGTAACTGATGAAATATCTATTGGAGATTATGTATTAACCGGTGGAGAAATATCTGCTATGGTGCTTATTGACTCGGTAGTTAGATTGCTACCTGGAGCATTGGGAAAAAAAGAATCATATATGGAAGAGTCTCATTATAATGGATTATTAGAGTATCCTCAGTATACAAGACCTAGAGAATTTAATGGACATAAAGTACCAGATGTTTTGCTTTCTGGGAATCATAAAGAAATAGAGAAGTGGCGTATCTATCAATCCTTAAAATATACTTATTTAAGAAGACCAGATTTATTGGAGAAAAAGGAATTAACAAAAGAAGAAGAAGAGATTTTAAGCAAAATAAAATTAAATTTTTCAAATGAGTTGTAATTTTTTCATATATATGCTATAATTACTTGGAGTATACGGGCGGTCCTCTGTTATTTTAGATAACAAGAACGTCTACGAAGAAAGGAGGTATACTTATGGATATCATCAAAGCAATAGAGCAAGAACAACTAAAAAATGACCTTCCTGAGTTTAATGTAGGAGATACAGTTCAAGTACACTACAGAGTTAAAGAAGGAAATAGAGAAAGAATCCAGGTATTCGAAGGAACTGTACTTAAAAGACAAGGTGGAGGTGCTAGAGAAACTTTCACAGTAAGAAGAATTTCTTACGGTGTTGGTGTTGAGAGAACTTTCCCAGTACATTCACCTAAGATTGAAAAAATAGTTGTTACTAGAAGAGGTAAGGTTAGAAGAGCTAAGCTATTCTATCTAAGAGGTAGAAGAGGTAAAGCTGCTAGAGTTAAAGAAAAAACTAATTATTAACATTAACATTGGGACTGTATACAGTCCCAATGTTTGTTTATGTAAAAAATCAATATTAAATTGATAAGTATAGATTATAAGAATCTTTGTAATTATAACCATATAGAAGTATATTTTAGAGGTAATAGGTGGTGAACATATGAATATAAATTGGTTTCCCGGACATATGAAAAAAACTAAGGAATTAGTAAAGAAGAATTTAAAGCTTGTAGATGTTGTATTTGAGTTATTAGATGCAAGAATACCTTTGAGTAGTAAGAATCCAGATATAGATGTTTTAGTAGGAAATAAACCTAGAATTGTAGTTCTTAACAAGCAAGATTTAAGCAGTGATGAGGCTAATAAACAATGGATTAAATATTATGAAAAAAAAGGAATAAAAGCAGTATTAGTAGATGCTGCAAAGGGAAAAGGTACAGAAAAAATTATATCAATTACTAAAGATATGATAAAAAATAAGATGGAAAGATTAAAAGAAAAGGGAATTAAGAACAAACCTATTCGAGCAATGATAGTAGGAGTACCTAATGTAGGTAAATCAACTTTGATAAATTCATTAGCAGGTAGCAAAAGTGCTAAAACAGGAAATAGACCTGGAGTTACAAAAGGAAAACAGTGGATAAAATTAAGAGGGAATTTAGAGTTATTAGATACACCTGGTATTTTATGGCCAAAGTTTGAAGACGAAAAAGTAGGATTAAATTTAGCCTTTACAGGAGCAATAAAAGATGAGATAATTGATGTTGAAACGCTTGCATTAAGATTAGTGGAAAAATTACAAGAAATAGCTCCATTACCTTTAAAGGAAAGGTATAGCGTAGAGGTAGAAGATAGAAAACCAATTGATGTATTAGATGATATAGCATTGAAAAGAGGTTGTATAATTAAAGGTGGAGAAATAGATTATACAAGAGTTGCACGTTTAATTTTAGATGAATTTAGAAATGGTAAAATAGGAAGCATTACCTTAGAATATCCAGATAATATATAAACGAATTTGACCTTCCTTAAATTAGGAAGGTTTTTTAGTATTTCTAGAGGAGTTAAGAAAGTTAAGTAGAATATTTATATATAATTATGGAGGGGATATTTATGTTATCATTAGAAAGTGAGTTATGGAATGAAGGGTATGAATATATAGCATGTGTTGATGAAGTCGGGAGAGGTTGTTTAGCAGGTGATGTGGTAGCATGTGCCGTAATTATGCCTAAAGATGAATTGATTGAAGGTGTGAAGGATTCAAAGAAATTAACTGCTAAAAAAAGAGAAGAATTATACGATATTATTATTGAAAAGGCAATTGCTGTTGGAATTGGCAGTGTTAGTGCAAAAACTATAGATGAAATAAATATAAAAAGAAGTACAAGATTAGCTATGAAGAAAGCAATTAATAATTTAAAAGACAAAGAAGGGAATAAGGTAGAACCCGATTTTGTGCTTATTGATGCAGAAAAACTTGATATAGATAAGCCGGAAAAAAGTGTTGTCAAAGGTGATGCTAAATGTCATGGTATAGCAGCAGCTTCAATTATAGCCAAGGTTTATAGAGACAGACAATGTATAGAGCTAAATAATAAGTATGAAGGATATAAGCTAGATAAAAATAAAGGATATGGAACAAAAGAACATAGAGAAGCAATAAAAACATTAGGTCCATCTCCAATACATAGACTAACTTTTTTAAAAAATATATTAAGTGAACAAAAACAATTGAGTTTATTTGGTGATGATAATGAAGATTAATAATTTAATCTTAAATGAAATTAAAAAATCTGATAATAAGGTTAATTTAAAACCAGGCACTATAATAAAAGGAAAGGTATCTGAAATAATAGGCGATACTGTTTTATTAGAATTAAATAATGGTGAATTAATAAAAGGAAAAAGTTTAATATCTTTAGAAAGTAGTAAGAATCAAGTTGTTAGTTTCTTAATCAAGGAAATAAAAGATACAAAAATAACTATGACACCATTATTCCAAGATAGTGACAAAAAATCACCTAGAGAAATGTTTGTTGATAAAATTTTAGAAATCAATAATATTCCTAAAAATAAAGAGAGTATTGAAGCTATAAAGTATCTAACAAAGTTTAATATGCCAGTTAATAAAGAAACAATTGAGAGTGTATTAAAAACATTATTTAAATTGCAAAATATAGCTGAGTTAAAAGGTAATGAAGTTATTACTTCATTAAATAATAATTATTATTTAAAAGAAAATATTGATGAGTTACTTATTAATTCAAAAATAATAAATGACGATAATAAAATATTACCAGATAATAACAACAATGAAGTTAAGATTGATAAACATTATAAAGACATGGAAAAACTAAAAAATGAAGTTAAAAATATTTTATTTAAGAATCAAGAAAATCATAATTTAATAAAAAAAATAGTATTTTTAAAAAAGTTAGGATTAAAAAGTTCTGTGTTAAATTTAAAGTTTTTAGATGAATTAGTTGAAGGAAAAGGATTTATTGAAAA
>NZ_ARZA01000096.1 GCF_000387765.1 Caldisalinibacter kiritimatiensis | reverse complement strand
ACAGGTATTTCTGATTCTAAGGACACTGCTGCAATTCCTTTAGATACTTCATTAGATACATAATCAAAATGTGGTGTTGCTCCCCTTATAACTGCCCCTAAACATATTACGCCATCATATTTTTTACTTTTTGCCATTTTTTTCGCAACTAATGGTATTTCAAAGGCTCCAGGTACCCATGCAATCTCAATATTCTCATCCTCAACTCCATGTCTTTTAAGGCCGTCAATTGCTCCTGATAACAACTTACTTCCAATAAATTCATTAAACCTACCTATAATAATACCAACCTTTAATCCATTTCCTATTAAATTACCTTCATATGTTCTCATAGCTATTCAACCTCCTCAAAATTTAATAAATGTCCCATTTTATGTTGTTTAGTTTTTAAATAAAACTCATTAGTTTTGTTGTATTGTATTTGTAGTGGTACTCTTTCCACTACTTTAATACCATATCCTGATAATCCAGATAATTTTTTTGGATTATTAGTCATCAATCTTATTTTCTTTGCTCCTAAATCTGCCAATATTTGAGCCCCAATTCCATAATCCCTCATATCTTCAGGAAATCCTAATGCTAAATTAGCCTCTACTGTGTCCATTCCTTTGTCTTGAAGAGCATATGCTTTAATTTTATTTATTAGGCCTATTCCTCTTCCTTCTTGTCGCATATATAAAAGTATTCCTTTTCCTTCTTCTTCAATTGCACTTAATGCAGATTGAAGCTGCTCTCCACAGTCACACCTTAAAGAACCAAATGCATCTCCTGTTAAACATTCTGAATGTACTCTAACAAGAACTGGCATTTCATTATTTATTTCACCTTTTACTAAAGCTACATGATGCTCGCCATTAAGCTTATTTACATATCCTATTATCTTAAATTCACCATACTTTATAGGCATACTAGCTTCAGATACTCTCTCTATTAGTGATTCATTTTTTCTTCTGTAAGCAATCAAATCAGCAATAGTTATTATTTTTAGATTATGTTTTTTCGTAAACTCCATTAGTTGTGGAACTCTGGCCATAGTTCCATCTTCATTCATTATTTCACATATTACGCCAGCAGGATAAAGACCTGCTAATTTTGTTAAATCTACAGAAGCTTCTGTATGTCCTGCCCTTTTTAGTACACCACCATCTCTAGCTTCTAATGGAAAAATATGTCCTGGTCTATTAAAATCCTCTTTAGTAGAGTTTTTATCTACTAACTTTAGTATCGTTTCTGCTCTCTCATATGCAGATATACCAGTAGTAGTATTTTTTGCATCTACTGATACAGTAAAAGCTGTCTCCTTTGGGTCAGTATTATTTGATACCATAGGATATATATCTAATTCCTCTAACCTATCTTTGACCATAGGTACACATATAAGACCCCTACCATACTTAGCCATAAAGTTTATTGCCTCAGGAGTAACTTTTTCTGCAGCCATTACTAAGTCTCCCTCATTTTCCCTATCTTCATCGTCTACTACTACAATCACCTTTCCTTTTTTAATATCTTCTATAGCTTCCTCAATAGTATTAAACTTAAACATCTTAATCACCCCATTTTTATATAAATCCATTCTCTTTGAGAAAAGTTATATCCAATCCTTGTTTTGAATCTTCTGTTTTTTGTAAATTTAAAAACTTTTCAATGTATTTACCTATCATGTCACATTCTAAATTTACTTCATCGCCTATATTTTTTTGAACTAATGTCGTAATATGTTGTGTATGTGGTATTATAGAGACTTTAAATTGCTTTTTATCTACATATGCAACTGTTAAACTTATTCCATCTATAGCTATTGAGCCTTTATAAACTATATATTTAAGAATATCTTCAGAAGTTGAAATTGAAACCCATATGGCATTATCATCTTTTTTAAATTCTCCAATTATTCCAACCCCATCGATATGACCAGTTACAATATGTCCTCCAAGTCTATCCCCTACTTTTAATGCCCTTTCTAAATTTACTTTACTTCCTTTTTTTAATTTTTTTAAGTTACTTTTATTTATAGTTTCTGGCATCACATCAACTGTAAAACTTTTATTATCATAATCTGTAACTGTTAAACAAACCCCATTAGTGCTAATACTATCCCCTAATTTAATATCTTGCAAAATTTTATTAGCTTCTATCATAATAGTTGAAGAATTATAGCTATTAATAATTGATTTAACTATTCCTATTTCTTCTACAATTCCAGTAAACATATACTAATCTCTCCTCCTAATATAGCTCTCTATCATAACATCTTCATCAAACTTAGAGACTTCTATATGTTTAAGTATAATCGCATCTTTTACAAATCCTATTCCTTCTCCATCCACAGGTGTCTTTGCTTCCTTACCTCCAACTATTTTGGGTGCTATAAATGTTATTACCTTATCTACTATTTTTTCATTTAATGCTGAAGAATTCAGAGTACTACCTCCTTCTAATAAAATACTATCAATACTCATCTCACCTAATTTACTTACAAGATATTTTAAATCTACTTTACCTTTTTTAACTGGTATAAATAAGATTTCTGCCCCTTTATCCTTTAAAGCTTTAATTTTTTCTTTATCTGCTTTTTCAGTAGTAGCTATTAAGGTTTTTGCATTTGACTTTAAATTTAAAACTCTTGCATCTAGTGGAATTCTACAGCTTGTGTCAACTATTACTCTTAAGGCATCTTTCCCTTTTTCCTCATTAGTTCTAGTAGTAAGCAAAGGATTATCTTTTAACACAGTACCAATACCCACCATAATAGCCGAAACTCTATGCCTTAACTCATGTACATATTCCCTAGATTTTTCATTTGTTATCCATTTTGAATCACCATTTTTAGTAGCAATCTTACCATCAATTGTCATTGCTGTTTTCATAATACAAAATGGTTCCTTTGTAGTAATATATTTTATAAATATTTCATTTAACTTTTTTACTTCTTCTTCTAATACACCTGTAATAACTTCAATACCATTTGCCTCAAGAATTTCTATTCCTTTTCCTGCTACTAATGGATTAGGGTCTTTCATACCTATTACCACTTTTGAAATTCCTTTTTCAACTATAGCATTAACGCAAGGAGGAGTTTTTCCGTAATGTGAACAGGGTTCTAAAGTAACATACATAGTTGAGCCAATTAAGTCTTCTGTTGAATTTCTTATCGCTTCTACTTCAGCGTGTGGACCACCATATATTTTGTGATACCCTTCGCCAATTATTTTATTATTCTTTACGATTACTGCACCCACTAGTGGGTTAGGATTTGTATATCCAGCTCCTAACTTTGCCAATTCAATAGCTCTATTCATATATTTAATATCCATCTAACCACACCCTTTTTAAGTAAAAATTAAAGCCCTGAAGATAATCTTCAGGGCTTTATATGTCAACACTAATACATGGTCTGACTTATAGCACAATCATAGTGCATAGAGTTGATAGCAGACTCATCTATCCTTCTCCCATCCAGACTATACTGTCGGCTCTGGAATCTCACCAGATCAACTGCTTTAAGCAGCTCGCGGGCTATACCGCCGGTCGGGAATTTCACCCTGCCCTGAAGGATTATTTACCGTATTCAGTTAGTATATATGATATAACCATCATTATTTTCTGTCAACATTATTATAAACAAGTAATGGCGGGAGTATGTGGGAATCGAACCCACCCAGGACGCTCCTAACGCCCCGTACTGGTTTTGAAGACCAGAGGGCACACCAGCACCCATCTACTCCCATACCTTATGAAGTTGTTGACACTACTACATTATAGCAAATCGACAGAAATTGTCAAGGGGTCGACGAATTACTTTTCGCCGTCGATTCGCCGTCGAAATAGGTAAAAGAGTACTCTCTCTTCACACCGTCGTGTTTGAAAGCTTCACTCATGTTACTAAAAACAAATAATAGAGGATTTGGATTTAAAGATTATTAGCCAAAATACTTTTTTTATAGTAACTTGTATGTGAATAAATTTCTTCTTTTAAAAAAAGATGTGATTTTACTAATAAATGAACTGGCTAAACCTGAAGTTTTATTAGAAAAATATTCTACATCGCTTAATTGTATAAATTATGGGTATATTCATGAAGACTTAATGATACCTCTTTGCACATTTCTCCGACAGCATAATTTGAACACTATATGTCAAGTGATTACTCCTCCCCTCGCATCTTATGGGTTTGGAAATATCTGTGATATCCAGGCTTATTATGCACTTAAGGTATTTAATGCAGAGACCATATATTCTTTTATACGTGGTGATAAGCTTTTATTCATCAACAAGGGTACTTCAGAGCTTATTAAGAAACTCAGTGAAAACGTTTCAGATATAAGATATTCTATTGAAGTTAATAATATAGAAATTATAGGTAACAAAGTAAAAGTCGAAACTCTTTTTGGTTCTGACTATTACGACAAAGTACTTGTTACTACAAAGCTGCCAAATGATGTCATTAAGGATGATTTCTATAACCAATTAATGAATAAAATTGATACAAACCCATTTGTCACTTGTGCATATGAAGTAAGCAATAAAAACTTAGGAACAACCTATTATAAAGCCAATCTAGGTAAAAAAGGTAAAATACAATTTTTCCATACTTTTAAACGAAACAATAGAACCATACTTGTAGCCTATGCATATGGAATCGTCCAAAAAGATTTAATCAATGGAATAACAGATGACATTGAAAATTTAGGAATTCATATAAATAATTTGATAACAACTAAACAACGGTATATATTTCCACATTAAAAAAACATAATGTTACCAAAATTTTTATCAGGAAATAAGTGAAAGACAAAAGGATAGTAATATTTGTTTGATTGGTTCGTTAGTTTCTGAGCCTTCAATAGCTAATTTATACCTATCAGTTAAGAATTCTGTAAGTGAGATAATTAATGAATATAGTACAAAATCATATAATAATGTAACATGAATATTTACACTAAGTTGCTTTAATTACATAATTCTATGTTCACTTGTAGTCAAAGTCTATTTTTTATCCTCTGGCCCCGTTCTTTTACCTTAAAATTAAAAATTAAATTATATACTAAGTCCTTTTATCAGTTTTCTGTAGTCAATTTGCTTAATAAGTCTACTTAAATCATCAACATTATTATCTGGATAGCTCACACCATTAATTTCTTTATAATCTTTTCCAAAGTAATAAATAGTAACATAATAGCTTTTATGATCTATATTCACTTTTTTATATATACCTATTTTTACCTTTCCGAGCTTTTGCTCCATTAGCAAGTATTCAACACCTTCCACTGTAATCGGTATTAAATTATAAGTTTTATATATGTGGTCAATATTCTCGTTTCCTCTTGAAATTTCTATACTAAATCTTTCAATATTCTTTTCATACTCCATAAAAATACTTTCAATATTATCTTTTGATAGATTTCTTTCATAAGCTTTAGAAACATCTAAGTTTGAAACATCTACATCTTTCACTTCTCTAATCCCTAGTTCATACCCTTTTTCTCCAATTGTTATATTCTTCAACTCATAATCTCCTATTTTTTGTATAAAGCTAATATCAGAATAATACTCTTTAACCTTCTCTACCTTCTCGAATGATGGAATCCCTGTTATTTGAAAAAACCTATCTTTATGTTTAATAATTTTGTATTTATTATACTCTAGATTTTCCTTACTTTGTATCTCAATTAACTGATTAAATAATTTCATATCAGAATAAATATCAGTTTTATTTGTAGAATCCCCTTCTCCAAAATTGTATGTTTTCCCATTATTATGTATAGTAAAATCATATAAAGCTTTAACAACTTTGTGCAGATAATCGAAATCAACTAATTCAATTGTATCTTTTATTGTATGTATTCCTTCCCCATTTTTGTTAACATTTGACTGTTCTATGTTAATAGCACATATATTATTCTCTATAAAAGAATAATGGTCACTTATATCTGTTGAAACCCCAGTAACAAAAGAAATATTATACTTAGAAAATTCATCCCTTAAGTTTTTAACCAATTCATAGTTAATTTTACTATCATTATCTATTTTTAAGTTCCTTTCACCTTTCATTCCTACACAATCTACATTAATGTTGTAAATATATTCATATTTACCTTTAATATCTTTTACAAAAGCACTACTTCCATTTAGCCCCGATTCCTCTCCATTAAAAAAACATATAACTATATCCATATAGAGGGGATTGTTATCTGAATATTCTTTTAATCTTTTAGATAAATCTAACAATACTGCTACCCCTGATGCATTATCTACTGCTCCTTTAAAAATCTTATCTCCTGCCCAGCCAACATGGTCTAAGTGTGCTGAAAACACAAGTGCTTTTTTTCTGTTTTCTCCTGGTATAATACCTACTACATTCTTTGCTTTCTTTTTTTCACTATTGTATATAGATTTTATTGCTACATTCTTCACTTTTTTATCCTTTAGTATTTTATAAAGTTCATCATTAATTTGAATTATCGGAGTCCCTTCCCTTTTTTCTTTTAAATTTTTAAAGAAATATTTCTTTTTTATAAGTATTGCTTTTACTTTTCCTTTAAAATTATTTACATTGTGTTTTTCATCCAATACAATAACCCTATTTTTCAAGTCTTCATCATCAGTATTTAATGTAACTGGACAATCTACTACATAGTCCATTAAATAGGGGTCTAAGTATTCATTTCCATATTTACACTCCTTAGTGGTATTATCTTCAAAGGTTATTATAAAGGAATGTTCTTGTTTATATGGATGATAAACTGTTTGTACGTATTCATGAAAATAACTATCTTCATGATATGATTTTAATCCTATATCCTCTAAGGCTTTTTGCAGATATTCTAATGCTTTATCATTTCCTTCCGTTCCAGTAAGCCTTCCCTTTAAATCATCTGAAGTAAATATTTTTACAGTATTATAAGGAAGGTCTTCTACATTGCTAGTTTCAAATGTGCATCCACTTATCAATACTATCAGAATGCATAAAATAAATATAGTTATTTTTTTCATGTACTTAGTCTCCTTATGTTTAATATGTACTACCTATAATATTACTATAAAATTACTTTTATATTACCTTAAAATTTATAAATTAAATATAGAACCAACAATGCTTTTTTATTAAAGACTACTATATTTAAAGTATCATTGGCTCTACATTATATTTTTATATATTTATGCTAAGTTAGAACTCAATAAGTTGGTAATCTGGTAAAGGCCCATAATTTAACTTATCATGGGGTCCATCTACATGTTCATAGCATCTATAAAGATACCACCCATTAGTAATACTAATAAGATTCCAAATATGTTTCGGTGTTCCCATTGGTACAACTATTTCATTTTTTGAATCTATATTAGATTTGATTAAATAGTCAATAAGTAATTCTGGTATATTATCATTATTATCTTGATGAGCATATGCATTAAAATTCATGGAAATTAATAGTATACCAGTTAGTATAATCCATGTAACAACTTTTTTAAAGTTTTTCATTTATTATCCTCCTTAATTTTATTTTAAATTCTTACTATATTTCTAGTAAGCATAGTTAATTCTGTTGTAAGTCTCAACTGAGAAAGTTAATGAACCCTATAACATATTACTTTTTTAATTTTATCAATACATATAAACATTATATATAGTTTAATTTGTTCTTTATTTTGAGATATATCATATGTATATAATTTTTATTTATTAGTGAAACCATTAATATTTAATACTTTACATGTATTCAAGACGGCCATCTTAATACCTAAATTGTATAAAAATAACTTGTGTGTAAATATATGTAAATATTTGTTTTATGTTGTTGTATTATAATAATACTATTAATGTAAAAAAAATCAATGATTATTGCTAAAAAAGTGAATTTTTAAATCATTTTTTCACTTTTGTTTTTAAAGTTTCTTCTAGTGTGCTTTATTTTTAATAAATGAGGAAATTGCATAATTAACTTTTTATAAAACCGAAAAAAAGGACATAGAGCGATAGCTCATTGAAAAATGAGATTTTTAAAAACTTATATACAGTTTTATAAAATTGCAATAACCTCCTAATCATTATTTAAAGTTTATTTGCCGTTAGGCAGCTTTATCAATAGACTTTCTTGAATTTAAAGCAATTGTTCCAGCTATGAGTGCAATACAATTTAGTAATGAATGGACTTTGACTTTTTTAATACCTTTAGACCTTATATTATCTAAGTTTAGATACTTTTTAAGTCTACTATTACATCTTTCAACAGATGTTCTTTTATCATAAAGTTTTTGCCATAAATCTGAAGATCTTAAGGGATAACCCCAATGTCTTGGGTTCTCTTTCCAATTATATTTTAATGTATAACCATAGTTAGAAGAAG
>NZ_ARZA01000095.1 GCF_000387765.1 Caldisalinibacter kiritimatiensis | reverse complement strand
TGGTAGCTCGTCGGGCTCATAACCCGGAGGTCGTCGGTTCGAATCCGGCCCCCGCTACCAAATATGGCGGCGTAGCTCAGTTGGCTAGAGCATGCGGTTCATACCCGCAGTGTCAGCGGTTCGAATCCGTTCGCCGCCACCAATGAACGTGGCCCTATGGTCAAGTGGTTAAGACACCGCCCTTTCACGGCGGTAACCCGGGTTCGAATC
>NZ_ARZA01000094.1 GCF_000387765.1 Caldisalinibacter kiritimatiensis | reverse complement strand
TATTTTTTTTACTAATTTTCTGTGGATAAGTTTAATTTTGTATTTTGCAACTATCTAATTTAATATAATATCACCTTCAAGTAGTAGATATATGCTGTAGTTACAGCATATATCCTCCTTTCATTGGTGATACAGCCAATTTTGTATATACCCCTAATGCTCCTTTAGTATATTTTTGTTTTGGTTTAATCCACTTTTTCTTTCTTTCTTCTAATATATTTTTAATCTCTTGTACAGATTTTTCTTCTCCATTTACTCCAACTAAGTCCAATCTTCTATTTGGTATATCCACCTTAATAAGGTCTCCATCCTCAACTAATGCAATAGGTCCTCCTTCACTAGCCTCTGGTGAAACATGTCCTATGGCTGGTCCTCTAGTAGCACCTGAAAATCTTCCATCTGTGATTAATGCTGTAGTTGAAACCAATTGTTCATCAGAGGCTATTGCTTCTGTCGTATAAAACATCTCTGGCATTCCTGAACCTTTAGGACCTTCATATCTAATAAATACTGCATCTCCTGGCTTTATTTCTTTAGTTAAAACTGCGTTCAATGCATCTTCTTCACAGTCAAACACTCTTGCATTTAAAACAACTTGCATCATTTTTTTATCAACTGCTGAATGCTTAACAACAGCACCTTCTGGAGCAATATTCCCTTTCAATATTGCCACTGCTCCTTGACTTCGTATAGGGTTTTCTTTATTTTTTATTATATCTCTCTTATCCAATCCTATTTTTTCTAGATACTTATGACACCTATCATAATATCCAATATCTTTTAAATATTCTAGATTTTCACCCAAAGTTTTTCCAGTAACAGTTATTACATCTAAATGTAAGTAATCTTTTATTTCTTCCATTACTGCTGGTACTCCACCTGCATACCAAAAATATTCAGCTGGATAATATCCACTAGGTCTGATGTTTAAAATATATGGTATATTTCTATGTATTTTATCAAATAATTCAGGTTCAATGTCAATCCCTAATTCATGTGCAATCGCTGGCAAATGAAGCAGAGTATTAGTAGAACCTGCAATAGCTGCATGTACCATAATTGCATTTTCAAATGCTTTTTTAGTCATAATGTCAGAAGGCTTTAAGTCCTTATATATAAGATTTAGGGCTTGCTTACCAGCTCGTTCAGCTACTTCAGTTAGTTCTTCTGCAGTAGCTGGTATTAAAGCAGTACCTGGAAGTGCCATTCCTAATGCTTCTACCATTACCTGCATTGTTGATGCAGTTCCCATAAATGAACAAGCACCGCAAGTCGGACATGCATTATGCTTATAATAGTTAAATTCTTCTTCTGTTATTTCTTTTCTCTCATACTTAGCACTATATGTTCCTATTTGCTCAAGTGTAAGCATATTCGGACCAGCCTTCATTACACCTCCACATACAACTACTGATGGCATATCTAGTCTTGCAATTGCTTGTAAATGAGCTGGTACACCCTTATCACAACTTACTATAAACACTCCTGCATCATAAGGTGTAGAACCTACATGAATTTCTATCATATTAGCTATATATTCTCTTGATACTAATGAATAATTCATACCATCATGTCCTTGAGCTTGACCATCACACATATCTGTTACAAAATACTTAGCTGGCTTACCTCCCTTTTTAACTATAGTTTTGTAAGTTGTATAAACTAGTTTGTCTAAATGAACACTACCTGGATGACTATCACCAAAAGTACTCTCTATTATAATTTGTGGTTTTGATAGGTCTTTAATATTCCATCCCGTTCCTATTCTTAACGGATCCATTTCTGGTGCCTTTTTTCTCAACAACTGACTTCTTAGCATTGATATCCTCCTTAAAATATATGTTTAGTTGTCAGACATTTAATCTTCATGCAAGAAATGTTTTGATCAATTTTTCGTATTTTTCAAAAATTATTCTCTAATCTAGACCGTGTAAACATTTTCATTTGTCTGACAATTTAATTATAAAATATATATTTTATACAGTCAAGGATTAATTTCATATTATAAAATAGTATTTCATATTATGGAACTGTTGCAAAATAAGAACACATCAAGTGTTCTTATCATTAAGTTTTTTTATATCTTGTATTGTCCTTTCTATATGTCTCTTCATGAATATAGCGCTAAGTTCAGAATCCTTATTTTTTATAGCGTCTAATATCATTCTATGGTCCTTAATTCCACCTTCAGGCCCTAAGCTCTTATATAAGAGTTTTTGATGATACTCTAGTAAATTCTTTAATATTATATTTACTTTTGTAATTATTGAATTTTGTGTGCATTCTGCAATTTTGAGATGGAAATCCATGTCGGATTCGGCAAATTTTTGATTATCGTTTTTGAATTCTAACATTCGATTATAGCAATTCTCTAGCTCATGTATATTTTCTGGAGTATGGCGCTGTGCACAAAGTCTAGCATTTTCCACTTCAGTTATTAATCTAAACTCTAAAATTTCTAAGTAATTATCCAAGTCAAGAGTTATCATTGGTATAAGTCTATTAAAATATATAGAAGGTCCTAATTTATTAACAAAGGTTCCTTCCCCCTGTTTCTTTGTTAATATACCCAATGCAACCATTTTTTCTATTGCTTCTCTTACCGACATTCTGCTGACATTTAGCTGTTTAGCTAATTGAGGTTCAGACATTATTTTAGTTCCCGGGGGCCAATCCCCGTTTATAATTCTTTCTTCAATCTTCTTAAAAACCATATCACTTACACTAACCTTTTCTTTACTCATTGTTTCCTCCTTATGATAGTATTATTTTTTAATTTTAATTCTATTTTACTCTTTTTTTACACTTTTTTCTATTGTTGAGTCTACACCACATAATAAAAAGAATCGAGTAGGAGGTAGATAATTATTTTATCTACCGACCTCTCACACCACCGTACGTAC
>NZ_ARZA01000093.1 GCF_000387765.1 Caldisalinibacter kiritimatiensis | reverse complement strand
TAAAAAATAAATAGCGATTCATCTCCCTATTGAAATAGGGAGGATTCTCGCTTAACTATCACTAAAAAACAAATATGTTTTTTCGTCTTTACATTCACCAATCAATAGTTTATAATAAAGCAGTTGAATTTCAATAATATGAGGTGAAATATGACTACAATAGTTTTACTTTTACTATCAAATGAATTATGACCTTTGCTTGGTATGGACACTTGAAATTTAAAAATGTTCCTATTTTTAAAGTCATTATAATTAGTTGGTTTATCGCTTTCTTCGAATACTGTCTTCAAGTACCAGCTAATAGAATAGGTAGTTCTCATTTTACTGCAGCTCAGCTAAAAATCATTCAGGAAGTAATAACCCTATCAGTCTTTTCTGTATTTTCAATTCTATATTTAAAAGAAAATTTTAAATGGAACTATGCAGTAGCATTTTTATTTATTCTTGGAGCCGTTTTTTTCACTTTTAAAGAATTTTAAAGGGACACAAATAAAGTGCCCCTTTTCACCTAATAATATTAATAATCATCATTGTCGCTGCTAACATATTTGTAAATGCAAAAACTCTTTTTAAATTTTTAGGTTTACTTTTAATAGCATATCTACTTCCTATTAATCCCCCAATTACTGCAACTACAGTAAGTGGTATAGCTAATTCAGGATTAAAGTCACCATTAATGCTATGCCCTATAAATCCCATTAAAGCTGTAATTGCAACCATAGCAGATGAAGTCCCAACCGCTATTTCCATCGGTATACCACACAATAAAACCATTAAAGGTATTTTAAAAGCACCTCCTGAAATTCCAATAGCACCAGCAAAAAAACCTACTATAGCTGTAATAGGTAAAGTAAGCCATAAATTAACAGTATATTCATACTCTCCAAAAGTTCTATTCCAGTAACCAAATTTATCATTTTGCTTTATAGGTCTTTGTTTTACTGAAACAAACATAAAAAATGATATTACTATCAGTAATATAGCAAACATTAATTTTAGAGTTGTTCCCTCAATACTTCCAGCAAAGTAACCTCCAATAAAAGCCATAATATCAGTAGGAGGGTCAATAACCAATGCAAGTTTCCAATCAACTTTTTTATGTTTATTAAAAATAAGCATTGAAGTAATTGAAGTTGCCATCATTATTAGCTGTGATGTTGTAGCAGCATTATGCATTGATATACCAGCTAGCACCATAGCAAGTACATAAAAATTACCTCCACCTTTACCTACCATTGACATTGAAACAGCAATAATCAATATTATAATACACATAATTAATACCGAGTTCATCATAATCACTTCTTCCTTAGCTAAAGTCTTAATATATTATAATATAAAAGTTAAACCTGCATAACCCCTTTTACAAAGGAGTTATCCAGGCTTATCAACTTACTTCCCTTTATGAGTTAATATCTAATTTTTTAACTAAGCTAATTCCTATAATACCTCCAATAACAAGAGCAACCATAAACACCCATCCTGATAAAGACAGGTTTGCTATTGGTGCATAAAATGCTCCTATATTACAACCTAGTGAAATTCTAGCTCCATAACCCATAAATAAACCACCTATAGCATAGAAAACTACGTCCTTTAAGTTGAATTTTGTGTTAAAAGAAAATTGACCTGCTAAAAGTGGAGATATCATAGCACCTATAATTATACCTAAGTTTCTTAGGGATTTAGGATCATTAAAAAATCCTCCATTAATAACATCTAATTTCTTAGCAAACCATGGCCAATTTGATACATCTATTCCAAATAACCATGCTCCCCAGTTAGCAAAGTTTGATGTAACTCCCCAGCTTGAACCTGTGGTTAATATAATTGCTAAGAATAAAATGGCTAGTAAAGAAGCTCCTGTATAGAATGACCATCTTTTTACAAAGAATTTATGATATGTTTCTTTACTAAAGAATTTGTATTCTCCCTCTTCTGGAAGCTCTTTCTCCCAGTCAGCATATGTCTCAGGAATAAATGTGTTTTCCCTTTTTCTTTTATCTTCATATTTTTTAACAAATATGTATATAGCTAAGAAACCAAGTAGTGAAACTATCATAGCTCCCATATATCCAAATATATCTGGAAGATATACTTTAGATCCAGCAAAGAATATTGACTTTTCCCACGCAGGCATGTGATTTACTCCTAGAATTGTTCCTACTATAAAGAAGAATAATACAATAGCTGATCTTACATGACCTTCACCTAAGTCTGTTAATGTTCCAGACGCACATCCACCACCAAACATCCCTATACCGAAAAGTACTCCCCCAATTATCGTACCCATATTTATAGGCTTTACAGATTTAAAGCCAGGTATGCTCTCAGCTCCACTCATAACAGCACTATAATGAATTGCGGCTGTTCCAATCATAGATATAATAAATAAGAACAATACCGCTTTTGTTAAGCTACCATTACCCATAATATACATCTTTCTAACTGTACCTGCAAAACCAAATCTAGATCTTTGCATAACATAGCCTATAGCAAGACCAGTAATTAAGAACATAGATAGCTTATAACTTCTTGAATGTAGATAAATGCTTAAAATTGTCATTATCAATATTAGTCCAAGTCCAATAAATGTTTGTTTTTTGTTAATTTCAAAACTAGATTTTTCTTTTGCAGTATTTGATTTTGTTGAAACTGCCATATTTTCCCCTCCCTGATATTTGATAAAATATTGACATTCTTGTTTTTTATATAAGGGGCAATTAATGCCCCTTATTATCTATTGGTTTTTAGTCAAAATTATAATCTGTTACAATCATTTCTCTATCAGTTGTTTGATCATTGAAGTATTCATAGAAAGATAATCCTAAGAATCCTCCAGAGATATTATAAACATTCTCAAATCCTAAATGTTGAAGAGCCATTACTGCATTATAACTTCTTTGTGCACTTCTACAATGTAAGTATACTGGCTCATCTTTAGGTATTTCATCTAATCTTTGTCTTAACTCACTAAGAGGTATATTTTTAGCTCCTTTTATGTGACTTAGTTCATATTCATCTTTTTCTCTTACGTCTATAATGCAAGCTCCACTTTGTACTAAACCTCTTATATCTTTTTCACGTACTTGTTTAAAGTCACCATGTAATATGTTAGTAGCAACATATCCAGCAAAGTTAACTACATCTTTAGCAGTTCCAAATGGAGGTGCATAGCATAATTCTAAGTCTCTTAAATCATCAACTGTTGCTCCAAATTTTATAGCTGTAGCAATTACATCTATTCTCTTATCTACATTTCCTTTACCAACTGCTTGAGCACCCAATACTTTTCCTGTTGGTATTTCAAATAATAACTTGAAGTGAACTGGTTCACATCCTGGCATTAAACCAACTTTATCTCCAGGAATTACTTTAACTACTTCGTACTTAATATCTAAGTTAAATGCTTCTATCATTTCTTCATTTAGTCCTGTTGAAGCAGCATTGTAATCGAAGCATTTTAATACTGATGAACCAATATATCCTGTATTTCTTACAACTCTTCCATGGATGTGATCTGCTACTTGTCTTGCTTGTTTTTGAGCTGGTCCTGCCAATGGTAATCTAGTAGTTCTTCCTGTTAAAGCATGATGTACTTCTATAGCATCTCCAACTGCATAAATATCTTTATCGCTAGTTTTATAGTTTTGATCTACTTTTATAGCTCTTGTTTCTCCTATTTCAAGTCCAGCCTTTTCTGCAAGTTCAGTTACAGGAGCTACACCTATAGCCATAACTACTACTTGAGCTTCTATTTTATTACCTGATTCTAAAATAACAGTATCTTTTTCAAATGCACTAACTTTATCCCCTACAATTAGGTTTACTCCATGGTCATGCAATTCTTTGTGTAAAATTTGAGCCATATCATAATCAAATGGTTTCATAATATGAGGCATAGCTTCAACTAAAGTTACATCATATCCTGCTTCTCTTAAGTTTTCAGCAACTTCAACTCCTATAAATCCTCCACCTATTACTGAAACTTTACATTTTCCCATTTCTTTAACTGACTTGTTAAGCTTTTCTATATCTATAACGTTTCTTACTGTATATACATTTACATCTTCAATTCCTTTGATAGGTGGAACTATTGGCTTAGCACCTGGAGATAATATTAGCTTATCGTAAGATTCAGTATACTCTTCTCCAGTTAATACATTTCTAACTTTTACTTCTTTCTTTTCTCTATCAATATCTACTACTTCGTTGTGAACTCTAGCTTCTATATTATATTGCTTTAAAAACTTTTCTGGGTTCATAAGAACTAAGCTTTCACTCTCTTCTACAGTACCACTTAAATGATATGGTAAACAACAGTTTGAAAATGAAACATGAGGGTCTCTTTCAAATATTATTACTTTATCCTCTTCATTTAATCTTCTTAATCTTGCTGCTGCAGAAGCTCCGCCAGCAACCCCACCAACTACTAAATATTTTTTACCCATCATTATTCCTCCTTTTTTATGCTACCTTCTTTGTATTATTGTTTTTATTTTGCATTTTCCTTATATCATATTTATTTATATCTCTAGTTGCAAATATTGATAAAGCTATAATATTAATAGATGCAACTATAAACATCAATAAATCAACTGCATCAAATATCACATCAAAATTTGAAACACTTAATAATCCTGATGCTGTTATTAAACATATATAGAATACAATTCTTTTATTTTCACTTATGCCAATAGACGTATTAATAAAGTGAAAAGAACTTAATACTGTTGTAAAACCACAGGATAAGAAGAATGCTATTATTATTCCTTCACCTAAATATCCTGTAACTTGATACGCACTCTGTAAATAACTACTAATCCTTTCAAGGCCATTACCTGAAAGCACTATACCAGTTCCATAATATTTTCCATACGAAAATACATAAGATGTTATTATAATTGCATTACAGATTGTAATAATTGTAGCCACAGCCTGTAACATAGCCTCTCTTCTTGAAGAATTCAATCTATCTGAACTTGCTAATGCACTAGTACCAAGGCCTGTCTCACTTGTTTGAATAATTCTTTGAAATCCAACTATAAGTCCTATTGGTATTCCCATCGTTGCTGACCTAAATGTTAAGAAATCCTTCCAAATCAGAGATAAATATTCTGGAATAAAATCTCTTGTTAAGAATGCAAATACAATGAAAAATACTGCATAAAGAACAATTAGAAAGGATACCATAGAACCTAAAACATTTACGAAAAGCTTATAGCTTTTAGATAGTACGACAATAGATACAAATATTAAAATAGGCAATACAACAAAGAATAATCTTCCACTCGGAGTAAACTCATAATTAAAATTTTGTTTAGCAAACAAATTTACGACACTTTGTACTCCTGTAAACTGAAAACCAGCAAATCCAAAGGAATAAAGTATTGCTAAACAAACAGCATATATAGCTCCTGCTTTTTTACTAATATAATGTTCTATAAACTGTCTTGGCTCTTTTTTGACTATTTGAGAAAAGAAAACTTCCGAATACGTAAGGGGAACTAATAAAGCCATACCTATGAACACCCATAATACTATACCTTCTCCTCCAACACCATTATCTGATGCTTTCCACATAGCTGCTAAAATTCCAATAACAGCACCTGTACCAATTTTAGATGATAATGATATAGAAAGGGCATTTTTTATCTTTGAAAATTCCAATTTAGTTGTATCTTTTTTGCTAATAACATTAAAGTATTGTCTTCTTCTGTAATTTACATATAATGCAGCTAAAATCATAAACGGTAAAAATAAGTTCCATAAATATTTGCTAATATTACCTACTATACTACCAAATACCTCTATAATATGAGGTCCTCCTTTCTTTTTCCTACTTTGTTAATTATTCCACAAATCTTGCCATAAAAAATTACCTACTTTGATTATAAACTAACAAATCCTTTTTTTGTAATAAAAATGAGTAATCTAATATAACATTATTTTATATATAATAAAAGACGTTAGATCTGTCATATTTTACATGACAAACATAACGCCCTTAGAACACAAGTGAACTGTTCTGTTGTAACCCTTATGTTCTAATTTTAATTCTATTATTATTTTATTATAATTTTATGGTAAGTTTTTATCAATAAAAATGTATATATGATAGGTAAAACGTCCCCTTGTAACATATTATTTCTACTCTATAGCTTCTATTTTATCCTTGTCTGTAGGTAATAAAATGAAAATAATAAGTCCGATAATAAACAGTGGTATAATTGATAGAATGCTATATCTAGCATTACCTGTCAAATCAGTTGTTAACGACATCACTAAAGGACCTAATATTGCAGCAAATTTCCCGAATATGTTATAAAATCCAAAAAACTCGTTTGAATTCTTTTTAGGTATTATCTTTGCATAATAGGATCTACTTAAAGCTTGAATTCCTCCCTGTGCTGAGGCTATTAGAATCCCCAAAATAAATACTTGGGAAATATCTGTTATAAAGTATGCAAATATACAAGATATTATATATGTACTAATTCCTACTATTATCATTCTTTTTGCTGTAAATAGTTTTGCAAGTGTTCCATAAATGATAGCAAATGGAAATGCTACAATCTGTATAATCAAAAGTATACCAAGTAAAATAAACATATCAAAGGAGTCTCCACCTAAAACTTGCTCAGCGTACGGAACACTCATTTTAATTATCGTACCGACTCCATCAATATAGAAAAAGTATGCAATTAAAAATATTAGTACAGTCTTTATTTTTCTTATATTCAAAAAGGTCTTTCCTAATCTTCTAAAGCTATTAACAACTGGTTTAGGTTCTGGTTCAACATAATGTATTTGTTTTACATTTCTTAGCATTGGTATTGTAAAAAGACCCCACCATAACGCAGTTATTATAAACCCAAGCTGATATCCTAAAAGTTTATCCATTCCTGTAAAGTAGACAACCCCAAGACTTATGCCAAATGGAATAATACTTGCAATATAACCGTAGGCAAAGCCTTTAGTAGATACCTTGTCCATTCTTTCATCTGTTGTTACATCTACCAAAAACGAATCATAAAATATATTTGCTCCTGCAAATCCTAAGCTGGTTAATATGTAGAATATAACTAAATATTGCCATTTCCCATATGGCACAAATGCAAGAGCAGCTGTAAACACAACACCTAGAATAAAGAAAAAGGTAAAAAATCTCTTCTTTTTGTCCTTATAATCAGCAATTGTTCCTAAAACAGGGCTTAATATAGCTATAAGTATACTAGCTATAGAATTAAAATACCCTAAGTCCATACTTTCACCACTTTTAAACATTCCAAAGTAAATTGGAAGCAAAGCTGTGGTTATTGAAATTGAATAAGCAGAATTACCACAATCATAAAGAATCCATGCTCTTTCTTGCTTGGTCAGCTTCATAGATGACATCCCCCTTTAATTTCGATATTTATAATATAATTTTATTGTATCATTTTTCTTGCAAATTAACTTATATTTAACAGATTAAAAACATAAGGGGACAATGCCCTTCTTCTTTTAAGTACTATAAAATATATAAACTTTCATATTCATTTTATTCAAATATTTCTCTAAAGTACTTGTTACCTATTTTAAGTTGTTCAATATAATTCATTATATTATTTACATCTTTAAAGTAATTACCTATTATTTCATTGTTATGACACAAAACCCATCCTTTAGATGAATTAGATATTGAATATAATTCTCCGTTATATTTAAATTCAATTTCTCGACCTACTAGTAAATCTTTTTTAAGGTCTTTAAAATTATACATAACTTCCCCCTGTCTAATATGAAATGGTACTGAAATTTGTAAAACTTGACCCTGTTATCCTTTATAGAGGTCAACTTCTTTTTTTATTGATAACATTTTGTTATCCAAATGTTTGATCATGTCAGCACATTCTTTTAGTTGATCAGTAAGCTCTTTAGGAACATCCTTGTTAAATTTATAGAAAATTCGATGCTCTAG
>NZ_ARZA01000092.1 GCF_000387765.1 Caldisalinibacter kiritimatiensis | reverse complement strand
ATCTAACAATATATATTTTTATTTATATTAATAAATTAATCCTCTTTTGTCAAGTTATTTTGTAAATATTTTGTTGTTATTTACTTCCATTTACCCATTTTCCTAAACTTATCATATCTCTCATTTAAAATGATGTTTATATCTTTGTTTTGCAACTCCACTAGTTCCTCAGTAATATATTCCTTTATATTTCTAGCTACAAAATCAACATCTTTATGTGCACCACCTAAAGGCTCTTTGATAATCTCATCTATAACATTTAATTCAAATAAATTCTGAGCAGTCAATTTCATTATGTCCGCTGCCTTTTCTGCTAATGATGCATCCTTCCACAGTATGCTTGAAAGTCCCTCTGGTGAAATAACAGAGTATATAGAATGCTCTAACATACACACCCTATCTCCTATTCCAAGGGCTAATGCTCCACCACTACCACCTTCTCCTATAACTACAACTATTATAGGTGTCTTTAATCTGCTCATTTCTATTAAATTAACTGCTATTGCTTCTCCTTGTCCTCTTTCCTCAGCTCCTAATCCACAAAAGGCACCTGGAGTATCAACAAACATTATTACAGGTCTATTAAACTTTTCTGCTTGCTTCATAAGTCTTAGAGCCTTTCTGTATCCTTCTGGATGGGGCATACCAAAGTTTCTCTTTATATTTTCTTTAGTATCCTTCCCTTTCTGGTGCCCTATTACTGTAACAGGTGTGTTATCAAATAAACCAATCCCACCTACAATAGAACTGTCATCTGCAAAATGTCTGTCTCCGTGGAATTCTAAAAAGTCTGTTATTATTCTTTCTATATAATCTAATGTTGTTGGTCTTTCCTGCAATCTAGCTAACTTAACCTTTTGCCATGGAGTCAATTTGGAATATACATTTTCTTTCATGTTTATAACTTTATTTTTAAGTACATCTATTTCACTGTTTAAGTTAACATTGTTATCTGATGCAAACTTTTCTAATTCCTCTATCTTATTTTCAAGCTCTAATATCGGCCTTTCAAACTCTAGGGGATTATTCA
The DNA here is from genome assembly GCF_000387765.1 of Caldisalinibacter kiritimatiensis. Classification (NCBI taxonomy): domain Bacteria; kingdom Bacillati; phylum Bacillota; class Tissierellia; order Tissierellales; family Thermohalobacteraceae; genus Caldisalinibacter; species Caldisalinibacter kiritimatiensis. The sequence continues at coordinate 9,786 of NZ_ARZA01000092.1, read as the reverse complement.
TCTTTGCCACCCCCTAATGTATGAATATATAATATCTTGTATAACATTTCTTTTAATTCCCTTCTATGCACTATCTTATCTATAAAACCTTTTTCCTTTAGAAATTCTGACCTTTGAAAACCTTCAGGTAGTTTTTGTCTTATTGTTTGTTCTATTACCCTAGGGCCCGCAAAACCTATCAAAGCTCCAGGTTCTGCTAATATAATATCTCCAAGCATCGCAAAGCTAGCAGTAACCCCTCCAGTTGTTGGGTCTGTTAAAACTGAAATATATAATAAGCCCTCATCTGATAATCTACTCAATGCTGCTGACGTCTTAGCCATCTGCATAAGGGACAATATACCCTCCTGCATTCTGGCTCCACCTGAAGCTGAAAATATAATCAAAGGAAATCTTTTTTCGACAGCGTTTTCTATTGCCCGGGTAATTTTTTCGCCTACTACACATCCCATACTTCCCATCATAAAATTAGGCTCCATAACACATATTACAGTTTTAATTCCATTAATTTTTCCTTCTCCTGTAACTACACCTTCTACTTCATTAGACTTATTCTTTGCTTTATCGAGTTTGTTCTGATATTCAGGAAAATTTAGTGGATTACTTGATTGTAAATCTTTATCATATTCTATAAATGAATCTTTATCTACTATCAGGTTTATCCTATCCCTAGCATTAATTCTAAAATGATAATCACATTTATTACATGTATATAAATCATTTATCATATTTTCTTTTAGTATAGGTTCACCACATTTTTTACATTTAACAAATAATTCTTCATTAAAGTCTTGGCTTTTTTTCTTATCTACTTCTTTTTTCTTACTGACAGGTGGTTTACTTCTTTCCTTAGCTTTACTTATATTAATCGTGGCATATTTTTCTTTTCGAAAAAGGTCATGCAGCATGTATTTTCACCTCTCGATTATAGTTCATTATTCATTATCTCTTTTTCTATAAAGGAAGTATTGATTTTATTGTTTATAAACTTTTCATTGTTTAGTATCTGTCTATGGAATTCTAAATTTGTTTCTATACCTAATATTACAGTTTCATCTAAAGCTCTTTTCATTCTATTTAAGGCTTCATTTCTGTCTTTTCCCCATACTATTAACTTTCCTATCATAGAATCATAGGTAGCTGGAATGTTATATCCGCTATATAAATGACTATCAATTCGTACTCCATTTCCCCCAGGAGCAAAATACTCTTCTACAAGTCCTGGAGATGGTCTGAAGTTATTAATGATATCTTCAGCGTTTATTCTACATTCTATTGCATGTCCATTGAATTTAACATCCTTTTGTGTAAATTGAAGTTTTTCTCCAGCTGCTATTTTAATTTGCTCTTTAATTAAATCTACATTTGTTATTAATTCCGTTACTGGATGTTCAACCTGTATTCTTGTATTCATTTCTATAAAATAAAAGTTATTATATTTATCCAATAAAAATTCTATTGTTCCCGCATTTACATAATTAACAGCTTTAGCTGCTTTTAATGCTGCCTCGCCCATTTTTTGTCTTAGTTCATCATCCATTACTCCACAAGGTGCTTCTTCTAATACCTTTTGATTACGTCTTTGTAATGAACAATCCCTTTCTCCTAAGTGAATAACATTTCCATGTTCATCTGCAAGTATTTGAAACTCTATATGTCTTGGTTCCTCAACAAATTTTTCTATATACATAGAATCATCACCAAAGGCAGCAGAAGACTCTGACTTAGCCATGTTAAACTTGTTTATAAAATCTTTTTCTTCATAGACTATTCTCATACCTCTACCGCCACCGCCGCTTGCTGCCTTTATCATTACAGGAAATCCTATCTCCCTAGCTATATTTAGAGCTTCGTCTGCTTCAGTAGTAGCTTCCTCTGATCCTGGAACTACTGGTACACCAGCTTCTATCATTGTTTTTCTTGCCTCTGATTTATTTCCCATCTTTTCGATATGCTCTTTTTTTGGTCCTATAAGCTTTATATCATGTAATTCACACATTTGGGCAAACTTTGGATTTTCAGATAAAAAACCATATCCAGGATGTATAGCTTCTGCTTTTGTCGCCTTTGCAGCACTTATTATATTCTCTATTTTTAAATAACTCTTTGTTGAAATAGCAGGACCTATACATATAGCCTCATCTGCCATATGCACATGTAGCGAATCTTTATCAATATCAGAATATACTGCAACTGTTTGTATTCCTAATTCTTTACAAGCTCTTATTATCCTTACTGCAATTTCTCCCCTGTTGGCAATAAGTATCTTTTTAAACATAGGTAAACTTACCTCCTAATTTTCATTAACGGTTGTCCATATTCTACAACTTCTTCATTTTCTACTAATATCTCAACTATTTCGCCCGATACTTCACTTTCTATTTCATTCATTATCTTCATAGCCTCTATAATGCACAGAGTTTGTCCTTCATTTACTTTATCTCCTACTTTTACAAATGGGTCTGCTCCTGGGCTTGGTGCTTCATAATAAACCCCTACTATTGGTGATTTAACTACAAACAAATCCTCTTCCTCTACTGCAGCTATTTCTATTTCTTCCATCTTTTCTTCTATAGGTTGTTGAATATTTGCAGTTTTAATTTCCGTATCATTTACCTCTACATATGTAGGCTCATTGCCAGCTGATTTAGAAATACTAATCCTTGTATCCTTTTCTTCAATCTCAACCTTTTGTATGCTCGTTTTATCAATAGTTAATATCAACTCTGTTATTTCCTTTATATTCACTACTAACTCCTCCCACTTTATTGTCTAGTTTTAGTACCAGGTAATAAAATCTGTTTATATTATAACATATAAGAAATAGGTTTAGCAAACTATACTTAAGGTAATTATTAGAAATTTAAAATTGAAAATGTAAAATGTAAAATTATAAAATAGAGAAGCACAAAGAAAAAAATACAAATATATATGCTAAAAAAGAAGAAAGGAACGTATGAGATGAGAAAGAAAGCTTCTGGCTATTAGCTGCTAGCTATCAGCTTAAAAACATCCAAATTATTATGTGTATGAGCGTTTTTTATTTTTATGCAATATCTTAACTGTAGTTATCAAATCAAAATAGATTAAGTCTACTAAGTAAATTTATTAGGTGATAGGAAAAAATTTAGTTTACAGTTCTTAACGAAAGGCGAATAGTGATTGGCAAACATCTAAAAACTAAAAATCCGTGACAGAGTACCTTTCTCTGTCACGGATTTTATATATTACAAATTATTTATTTCTTCAACAAAATGACATGCCACAAAATGCTCATTTCCTAAATCCCTTAGTTCAGGTTGCTTATTGAAGCACTCATCTTTAGCATAAGGACATCTCTTAGCAAATCTACATCCTGGTTCTGGATTGATTGGTGAAGTAATTTCACCTTTTAATAAAATCCTTTCCTTTTTATGCTTTAAGCTTGCCACTGGTATAGCTGATAATAGTGCCTTTGTATAAGGATGAAATGGGTTTTTGAATAATTCCTTAGATGACGCTTTTTCAACTAGCTGCCCAAGATACATAACCGCTATATCATCTGAGAAATGCTTAACAACTGATAAGTCGTGGGTAATAAACATATATGTTAATCCTAACTCATCTTGTAGGTCTTGCATTAAGTTAAGAACCTGAGCTTGGATTGAAACGTCTAATGCTGATACGGGCTCATCACATACTATAAACTTAGGATTTAACGCTAATGCTCTAGCTATACCGATTCTTTGTCTTCTTCCTCCATCAAGCTCATGGGGATAAGCATTAACAAGTCTTTCTGCTAATCCAACAGTTTCCATTAACTCTTCTACTTTTTTATCTAATTCCTTTTTATCCTTTGTAATATTGTGTATAATTAATGGCTCAGCTATTATTTCACTAACAGTCATTCTTGGGTTTAATGATGCAAAAGGGTCTTGGAAAATAATCTGCATTTCTCTTCTAAGCTTTCTCATCTGCTTTTTATCATAATTTAATATGTTTTTACCTTCAAATATTACTTCTCCATCTGTAGCATCTAATAATCTTAAAACCACTCTTCCTGTAGTTGATTTACCACATCCTGATTCTCCAACTACTCCTAATGTCTTTCCTCTTTCGATAGAGAAGTTAACTCCGTCAACTGCATGTAGCATACCCTTTGGAGTTTTAAAATATTTCTTAAGGTTCTTTACCTCTAGAATTTTATCTGCCATTATTCTACCTCCTTCGGATTAACAAGACCCTCTTGAATTAAACATTTAACTTTATGTCCGTTTCCAATGTCAGTAACTTTAGGTTCTTGTTTAGCACATAATTCAGTAGCATACGGACATCTTGGATGGAATTTACATCCAGTTGGCAGATCTGTTGGATCAGGCATTAAACCTTTTATTGGATTTAATCTATCAGCATCTTCATCAAGCTTAGGAATAGAACCAAAAAGTCCCATTGTATATGGATGCTTTGTATTTTCAAATATAGCTTCGATTGGACCGTACTCTATAATTTCTCCTGCATACATAATAGCAACTTTATCAGCAACCTCTGCTACTACTCCAAGGTCGTGCGTAATCATAATTAATGCTGTTCCAAATTCATTTTTTAAATTATTCATTAAATCAAGAACCTGAGCCTGAATTGTAACATCTAATGCTGTAGTAGGCTCGTCAGCAATTAAAAGCTGTGGGTTACATGCTAACGCTATCGCTATAATAACCCTTTGTTTCATACCACCAGAGAATTGATGCGGATAGTCATTTGCTCTAGCTTTTGGAATACCAACAAGTTCTAACATATCTCCAGCTTTTTTAATAGCTTCTTGTCTTGAAACGTTCTGATGTATTTCTATAACCTCAGCTATTTGGTCTCCTACTGTTAAAACAGGATTTAGTGAAGTCATTGGGTCCTGGAAAATCATTGATATTTTATTACCTCTGATTCTTCTCATTTCTTCTTCAGAGATTTCTAATAGATTTTTATCTTCAAAGATTATCTCTCCACCCATAATCTTTCCTGGAGGATTTGGTACTAATCTCATAATACCTAATGCAGTAGTTGTTTTTCCTGCTCCAGTTTCTCCAACTAGACCCAATGTTTCTCCTTTTTTAAGTTCAAAATCTATATCATTAACAGCTTTTACTACACCTTCATCTGTTATATACTGAATGTTTAAACCCTTAACTTTTAATAATTGATTATTCTTCATTTCAAGCACTCCCTTCTATACTACTGCTTTAATCTTGGGTCTAAAGCATCTCTTAAACCGTCCCCTAAGAAGTTTAGCGCAAGTATTGTAATCATAATCGCTAAACCAGGGAATGTAGTTACGTGCCATGCATATCTTAAATATGCTCTACCTCCAGCAAGCATTGCACCCCATTCAGGTGCTGGTGGCTGAATACCTAGTCCGATAAAGCTTAGTCCTGCTGTTGAAAGAATAGCTCCTGCAACTCCTAACGTACCTTGAACTATAACAGGTGCTAATGCATTTGGAATTATGTGTTTGAAAATTATTCTTGAATCACTTGCTCCGATAGCTCTAGCCGCTTCTATGAACTCTTGGTCACGAATAGATAATACTGATGCTCTTACAATTCTTGCATATTGTGGTACTGAAGATATACCAACCGCTATCATTAAGTTAGTTAAATTTGGTCCTAAAGCAGTTACTATAGCAATTGCTAATAAAATACTAGGAATAGCTAAGAATACGTCCATAATTCTCATAATTACGTTGTCAATTTTACCACCATAAAAGCCTGCAATAGAACCTAATATTCCTCCGACTAATATTGATATACCAACTGCTATAATACCAACAGCTAATGATACTCTAGCTCCGTGTACAAGTCTTGCAAATATATCTCTACCGAACTCATCAGTTCCTAACCAGTGGTCAGCACTTGGTCCCTGTAATCTTTCTTTAAGATTTTGCTTAATAACTACTTCTTCATAATCAGCAATATAATCAGCACATATTGCGGTAAGAGCAAGTACCGCCAATATAGCTAAACCAACCATAGCCATTTTATTCTTTTTTAATCTTCTCCAAACTTCCATCAATTGACTTCTTTTCTTTCTCTTAACCTTAGATTGCCCTGCACCTTTATCTTTAACGGCTACATTTGTCGCCATTCTATTACCTCCTTTTCATAGCCTCGTTAAGTTTAGTCTTATTTATATTGAGACTTAATTCTTGGGTCTACGTAAGCATATAATATATCTACTAATAGGTTCACAATACTGAATGTTACAGAAACGAATACAACTGATGCTAACACCATTGGAGTATCCTTCTGTCTAATAGCATCTACTAAAAGTCTACCAACTCCAGGCCACGAGAATACAGTTTCTGTTAATACCGCACCACCTAATAAATAACCGAATTGTAAACCTACAATAGTAATAACAGGTATAAGTGCGTTCTTTAATGCGTGTTTGTTGATAACTTTTTTCTCATGAACACCTTTAGCTCTAGCTGTTCTTATATAGTCCTGTCTGATAACCTCAAGCATTGATGAACGCGTCATACGTGTAATAAGTGCTGCAGCACCTGTTCCTAATGTTATTGCTGGTAATATCAATGAACTTAATCCATTATCTCCTCCTGATGGTAGCCATCCAAGGGTAACTGCAAATATCAGCACTAACATTAGTCCTAACCAGAAGTTAGGCATTGAAACTCCTAATAATGCACCAATCATACTAAAATTATCAAATAATGAATACTGTCTAGTTGCAGATATAATACCTACTGGAATACCTATGATGATTGCAACTAATATACCTGCTACTGTTAACTTTAATGTTGCTGGGAATCTAGCAAATATCTCATCAAAAACTGGTCTATTTGACGTATACGACCTTCCAAAATCCCCTTTAACTGCATTACCTACAAATCTAAAATACTGTACAATAAATGGGTCATTTAATCCCATCTCTTCTCTTAACTGTTCTAATTTTTCTGGTGGAGCACTCTCACCAAGAATAATTTGAGCAGGGTCACCTGGAGTGAAACTCATTATTGAGAATACTATAAATGTAACCCCTAATAATACAGGGATAAGTAGTAATAACCTACGTCCAATGTACTTACCCATTTTATTCCTCCTTCCGACTAGTAAAAATTAAAGCTGTGTCATAACTTTATTAATATTTTTTAAAAATACTCTTGAAATCAAAAGCAGGACCATTAATTGGTCCCACTCATAGCTTTTTTATTTTTTATTCAAAATGAACATTGTATAAACTGTGATGTCCTGCTGGATGAATTTTAAATCCTTTTACGTTCTTTTGAATACCTACAGTTTCAATCTTATAGTGAGTTGGCACTAATGGTGCATCGTCAACTATAATTTCTTGAGCTTTTTTATAAGCTTCTTCTCTTTCTTTTGGATCTGTTGATGTTTTACCTTTTTCTAATAACTCATCAAGCTCTTTATTTTCATAGAAGAATCTGTTACCAGCAGCTCCTTTTGATGCACTGTGGAACATTGGATATAATCCATAGTCAGCATCTGCTGTAACTGTTCCCCAGCCTAAGAAGAACATTTCATGGTCTCCTGAAGCTGTCTTATCTATATAAGTTCCCCATTCGATTTGTTCAATTGCTACATCAATTCCAACTTCTTTTAACTGAGCTTGTACAACCTGTGCTATTTGATTAGCTTGTGAACCACTAATCATAATCTTAGTTTCAAATCCATTTTCGTATCCTGCTTCTTTTAATAACTCTTTTGCTTTTTCTGGATTGTATTCATATCCTTCTAACTGGTCATTATAACCAAATACTCTTGGTGCAATTGGTGATACTGCTTTAACACCGGCACCATTTAATACAGCTTCAATTATATCATCAGTGTTTATAGCATGGCTAATAGCCTTTCTTACTAATTTGTTATCAAAAGGTTCTTTTTCTACATTAAATCCTACATAGTACATAGCTAATGCTGGTTGTTTTAATAATTCTAAATCTTCATGATTAGCTACTCTATCTTGGTCAATTGGTTCAATACCATAAGCTATGTCAACTTCTCCTGTTTCAAGAGCGATTGTTCTATTTGTACCTTCTGGAATAACTCTATAAGTTATTTGTTTAATTTGAGATGGTCCTCTGAAGTAATCATCAAATCTTTCTAATACTATATTGTCACCTGCTTGCCAGCTTTTGAATTTAAATGGACCTGTTCCTACTGGGTTTTGTCCATAGTTGTCTCCAGCTTCTTTAACAGCTTTTTCGTTTAATATTGAAGATGCACTGTGTGCTAAGTGAGCTAATAATGGACCAAATGGCTCTTTTGTTTTAATTCTTACAGTATAATCATCAACAACTTCTACTGTATCAATCGCTTCAACTATGTGACTTACTTTACTTGATTGAAGCATTCTTTCAAATGTAAACTTAACATCACTAGCTTTTAATTCTTCTCCATTGTGGAATTTAACACCTTGTCTTAATTTGAATTCCCATGTTAAGTCATCTACTTGTTCCCATTCTTTAGCTAACCCTGGAACTATTTCCATATCTTCAGTAGACTCTACTAATGTGTTATAAATTTGTTTAGCTACATTTGATGATGTTGAATCATTAGTTGCATGTGGGTCTAAAGATTTTGCATCTGCACTTTGTGCAACCACTAATGTATCTTTTTCAACACCTGCTTGCTCATTTGAGCTCTGCCCGCATCCTGCTAATGCTAAAGCAAAAACCATAATAGCTGAGATTACTACAATTAATTTTTTGTTTCTTGGCATACGTTTTCCTCCCCTTGTCTTTAAAATTGATAATGTTTTAATAGAATAAATCTTAGCATAAAAGCTAATAAAAATGTAACTCTAGTAAGTATAATTATGCTGTCGAATAATACATAAGAACATCGAATAAGTTGAATTGACATTGTGCTTTAAGAAAGCTGCATTGTTTGAAAAGAGATGAATTTTCTAACAATTTTGCCAAACACAGCTTGGTTTGTTAACGTGATTTATGTCGACATCGTTATTTTAGCAAATAAAACACTGCGTTTCAATGCATTTTTATCAGCCTAGCTCCCCTGCATTGACATGAACGTTGAAATTTACACGTCTATTCACATTTTTAAATGTTTGTAATATAAATATAAACAAATTTTTAAAATATATGTTAAACTTGCATTTTCCAACGTTTGTATCACTTTTTGCTGAATTTATCTTTGTATGCATTTATATCCTATAATGTTTTTAAAAACTAATGATTGTGCATTAAAATTTTCAGACAACTGCAATGGTCATATGCTTATAAATGTAAATGTCGCAACCTTATTAATAATTAGATGAAGTAGACGCACAACAAAAACAATTAAAATTGAAAATTAAAAATGTAAAATTACAAAACGTGCAAGCAGACGTAAAAGAAAACGTAAAAAGAAACGTACTAAAAAACGTGTTAGTTGCAGAATAACTAAATGTACTTCCCTTTAATAAATATATTTTCTTATACAAGAACAAAGTCGATTTCGTCGATTTGTTAGTTAGTGGTTAGTAGCAAGTAGTTAGTAGCTTTTTAGTCAGCTCTTAGGTCTCAGTTTTTAGTTCCTAGCTCTTAGTTCTTAGGTTTTGGTCAAATACTCTTGAGGTTATACAATTATTTTCTCCATGCTCTAATCTCCGTATATAGCTTGATTATAGCATATACTGTAAATATATTTTCTTATACAATAAAAAAAAGCTGACTTCTTGTCAACTTTAGGAATGCTTGGAGCGGAAGACGGGATTCGAACCCGCGACCCTCGCCTTGGCAAGGCGATGCTCTACCACTGAGCCACTTCCGCA
>NZ_ARZA01000091.1 GCF_000387765.1 Caldisalinibacter kiritimatiensis | reverse complement strand
GGGTCAGTCCTGAATAAGTGAATAACTTTAAAGTTATTCACTTATTCAGGACTGACCCCTTTTTTGTGCTTTTTCTTTTTTGTGCTTTTTTAGTGTAACACAAAATTGCATTGCTGCATATGATGGGATTAGAAAATGAGAAATAAAAGATAAATACCTTAAAGTTTAAACCTTGCTAAAGCTATACTTTTTATTTTGTACAATTGTTAGCCTTAGCTAATAATTTTCCATATTCATATATAATGTGTTTGCTAACAAAATAATCCTAATTGTTAGCCTTAGCTAATTGAAGGAGGTATAAAAATGGAATTTGTAAATGAATTGACAACTTATAAAGAGAAGAAATATGGTTTAATTTCTCTTCATAAACTACCTGTAGGTAAAACTGCTAGAGTTAAAAACTTAACTAATAAAGGATTATCTAGAAGAAGACTGTTAGATTTAGGTCTTATACCAGATTCAATAGTTAAAACTGAAAGGTTAAGTCCTAGTGGCAATCCAATTGCTTATAATATCAAAGGCTCTGTGATGGCGTTAAGAAAAGAAGAAACTAAATATGTAACAGTAGAAATATTAGATTAATAAAAGGAGGAATTATAATGGGACTTACTAGCCAATCTACTGGAATAGCTTTACTCAAAAACAAGTTCGCAATAGAAAAAAAACATAAAGACCAAATAGTAATAGGATTAGCAGGTAATCCAAACACAGGTAAAAGTACTTTATTCAATAACTTAACAGGATTAAATCAGCATACTGGCAACTGGCCGGGCAAAACAGTTACCAATGCAAAAGGAAGCTTTTCTCACAAAGACAAGGAATTCTTACTAGTAGACTTACCAGGAACCTATTCATTACTTGCAAATTCAGTAGAAGAAGAAGTTGCAAGGGATTTTATATGTTTCGGAAATCCAGAGATAACTATTGTTATTACTGATGCAACTTGCTTAGAGAGAAATCTAAATTTAGCTCTTCAAGTTATGGAGATAACCGATAATGTTATAGTGTGTTTAAATCTTATGGATGAAGCTAAAAGAAAGGGTATAAGCATCAACATAGATACACTTGAAAAAAAATTAGGTGTTCCTGTTATTCCAACAGTAGCTAGAGATGGAATAGGTACTGAAGAACTTAAAGAAACTATGTACAAAATGGTTAAAGGTGAAATTAAAACTAAACCATTAAGACTAAGTTATAATGATAAGATTGAAAATCTCGTAAAAAAAATAGAACCAAAATTAAAGGATACTTTAGGGGATAGTTTTAATACTAGATGGCTTGCATTAAGGCTAATCGATGGTGATAAAGCGATAATAGATTCAATCAAGGAAATTTTAAATATAAATAAATTTAATGAAGTGGAGGTATAAAAAACATGGAAGATACTAATAACGTTCAATATAACAAAATTGAAAATTTAATCAATGACGCAGCAAAAACTGATGAATCCTTTGGTGACAATATAGTAACTTCTATATATAAAAAAGCAGAAGAGCTAGCAAATGAAGTAGTAACTGTAGATGCTAACAAAAGGTCAAAATGGGAAAAAAGATTAGATGATGTATTGACATCTAGACTATTTGGTTACCCAATTATGCTTTTACTTTTAGGTTTAATATTTTGGATTACTATTGAAGGAGCAAATGTACCTTCTGCTATGTTAGCTAACTTATTCTTTGGTTTTGAAGAAAAAATAACAGATTTCTTCATGTATATTAATGCCCCTAGTTGGCTCCACGGTCTGTTAGTTCTAGGTGTTTATAGAACATTAGCATGGGTTATTTCGGTCATGTTGCCACCGATGGCTATTTTCTTCCCACTCTTCACCTTATTTGAAGATTTAGGCTATCTACCAAGAGTAGCCTTTAATTTAGATAATGCCTTTAGAAAAGCAGGAACACACGGTAAGCAAGCATTGACTATGAGTATGGGGTTTGGATGTAATGCTGCCGGAGTAATAGCTTGTCGTATAATAGATTCCCCAAGGGAGAGATTGATAGCTACAATTACTAATAACTTTGTTCCATGTAACGGCAGATTCCCCACACTAATAGCAATCTCTATGATTTTTATCGGTCTAGGTGCTTCTAGTAAGATAGGATCTTTACTTGCATCCCTTTCTGTTGTAGGTATGATATTAATTGGAATTATTGTAACCCTTTTAGTGTCTAAGTTTTTATCAACTACCTTTTTAAAAGGAGTACCATCTTCATTTACTCTAGAGCTACCACCATACAGAAAGCCTCAAATAGGTAGAATATTGATAAGGTCATTAATAGATAGAACTTTATTCGTACTAGGCCGTGCAATAATGGTTGCAGCTCCAGCAGGTGCTATCACATGGATAGTAGCTAATGTTACTATTGGTGGTGTAAGTATTTTAAATCACGTTGCTGGATTTTTAGACCCTTTTGCTATGTTATTAGGGCTTGACGGCTTTATTCTAATGGCTTTTATACTAGGCTTACCTGCTAATGAAATAGTACTGCCTATATTAATCATGAGCTATATGTCTCAAGGAGCTATGCTTGAACTTGATAGCTTGGAGGCACTTAGAAATCTTTTGTTGGAAAATGGATGGACTTGGGTTACTGGATTAAACTTTATGTTATTTTCACTACTACATTTCCCTTGCGGTACAACATTATTAACCATTAAAAAGGAAACTAATAGTAATAAATGGCCTCTATTTACCTTCTTACTAACAACAATTATTGCTATACTAGTAACCTTTATAATTAATATGATAGCTACACTTATCGGAATAGTATAAAAAATATTACTGAGGAGCTTTTCTAAGCTCCTCGTTTTACTGTGATATATTATCATCTAATATACTATCTACCTCAAATTTCTTAAATTCATTAAGAAATGATTTGTTTTGCTTAAAAAATCCAACTAACCTCTCTATACACCTAATAGTAGAAATACTTAAATAGTGCTCCATAGCCTCAGCTTCCTGTTCTACATCTGCATCTGAACCTATGACTTCAACAAAATCTCTTAATATCTTATTTCTTTCCACAAGAAATCTACCCTTTTTCTGACCCTTTTCTAAAACTTTTATTTCTTCATATGGTCTATAAACTATATATCCCAAATCGTTTAATTTTTTAAGTCCTTTAACTACAGAAGGCATTGATACCCCTAAACAATCAGCTATGTCTTTAATTCTTATTTCTTTTTTATTTGTAGATAACCTATATACCTCTTCAAGATAATCCTCTAAACTAGGAGACAGCATAATACCAATCCTTTTTATCATTTATATATTTTTATTTTGATACCCAGTATTTTATTACACATTATGTCTTTATATTCCCTTTAAGTCTAATCTTCAAAAATTATTAACTAATTATAAGAATTATTAATAAATCCTATGCACAGAATAATATTATGTTTATATAGCTTATGATTCAGCTCTTAGTTACTAGCTCTCAACTCTTAGCTCTTGGTAGAAATTCAAAGAACTTTTTTACACAACAAAAAAGCATTTAAAGCTGGTTTTAGCTTAAATACTTTAATCTTAATATAATTTCCTATATGTTATAAAAAAATCTATTGAATGTTAAACATTTTAATAATAAAATTTAATTACTGACAAAAACGTATAAACTAATTAGGGGGTATTAAATTGTCAATAATCGATATAGGAGCTATAGCAATAGCTCTAGGATTAGATGCTTTTGGAGTAGCCCTTTCACTTGGTTTTGATAAAAGGATGAAGAGAAACAGAAAAATACTTTTTATTATATTTGCTTCATTTTTCCAATTCCTTTTTGTATTTTTAGGTGGTATAGGAGGCGAATTATTTAATAGATATATATATACACTTCCTAATATTGTTGGTGGAATAATTATAATTTTTGTAGGTATTTTAATGATAAAAGAAGGTCTTGCTGAGGAAGATAAGATCGAAAAGATTCACTGGGTATTAATTGCAGTATTGGGTATCAGTGTAAGTATTGATGCTTTAGTAATAGGTTTCTCTACTTTTAATATATTTTATGATAAATTTATTCTGTTTAAAAATTCAGCCATAGTCGGAATTGTTACCTCTATACTGACCTTTTTTGCATTTATAATCAGTAAATACATAAGAAAAATTAATTTTATAAGAAAATATGCAGACCTATTAGGTGGCATTATACTTATACTTTTTGGAATAAAAATGATTTTATTTTAGTTTTTTCATATCCTAGAATCAAAATCTAGCTTTACATAAAACTACATGGTTAATATCACTCCTTTTACAAATAATATTAGTACAAGGCAAACAAACCAACCTTGGGAAAGGAGTGAAAGTAATGGCTAATAATAACAGAAATACAAACAAACTAGTAGTGCCAGCAGCTCGTCAAGCATTAAACCAAATGAAGACTGAAATCGCTAATGAACTTGGTTTAAACAACTATGCTTCAATGGATAAAGGAAATCTTTCTTCAAGACAAAATGGTTATGTTGGCGGTTATATGACTAAGAGATTAGTTGAGATGGCTGAAAATAGTATGGGTGGAAATCAACAAAATAGATAATATAAAATAAAAAACAAAGATAGGTGAAAACTCACCTATCTTTGTTTTTTATTCACTTGCTGATGGTGTAAAAGTTCTCTGTCCTAATTCTTGATCTAACATAAATAATCCATGGCCTTTGTCACCAAATCTTTCAAGCTTTTTAATAATAACTTTCATACTATTTTCTTCTTCAACTTGTTCATCTACAAACCATTTTAGTAGACTTATAGTTGCATGTTCCTTTTCTTCAGTAGCTATATCCATTAGTTTATATATTCTACTTGTAACAAATTTTTCATGCTCTAAAGCTGCTTTAAATACATCTAATATAGAATCAAATTCATTTTTAGGTTGTTCTAGTTCTAACATAGTAACTCTACCGTCCATATCATTGATAAAATCAAAAAACTTCATAGCGTGAAATCTTTCCTCTTCTGCTTGAACCTTAAAAAAGTTAGCAAATCCATCTAAATCCTGTGAAGCACAGTATGCAGCCATTGCTAAATAGTAATGAGCTGAATATAACTCATATTTTACCTGTTCATTCAATTCCTTTAATAATCTCTCTGATAACATGTATTTTCCCTCCTAAAATAAAAGTTTAACAATATATTATATGTATACCTAACTATTAGTATTTTTAAACAACAATTTTGAATTTTCTTATTTTTAGCTATAATTTCATTCCATCAATACAATTCCTAGTTTTTTATAAACACTATATCCAATTCTATCTGTCATTGGCATATCATTATCCTTTAAAAATCTCATTAGGGCCATTTTCATTCCATTTCCATATATACCATCTAAAGCTCCATAGTAATATCCTTTCATTTTTAATCTCTTTTGAACTTCCTTTACATCCTCTCCTCTATCTCCTGGAGCTAATATTCTAAATCCATAGCCAAAAGGACCAAAGATTCCTCTATATAAAACAACTGTAGTATTATACTTAATCATTTTATACAACTCTTCTATATCTTTATTTCTCATTCTCACACATCCATAGGAAGCATTATATCCTATAGAATTAGGTTTATCAGTACCGTGTATTCCATATTGGCCCCATGGGACATTTAATCTCATCCATCTACTTCCAAAACCTCCTCCCCATTTGGCCTTTTGTATAATCTTATAAGTTCCTGTTGGAGTTGGAGTTGAAGGCTTACCTGTTGCAACTATATATTTTTTTATAACTTTATTTTTTTTAGTATCTAAAACATAAAGATACTTTCTATCTATATCAACTAAAATAGCTAAGTCATCTTTGTTAAGCTGTTCATCTATATTCTTTTGGTCTATATGTTTATTTTCATTATATAATCCTTTAACATCTGAATATTTATTAGTTATAAACTTACTAAAATCTACATCTACTAAATTACCCAATATTATAACAGTGAATACACAAATAAAACTTAAGGTCAATAACATTGTTCTTTTCTTCAACATATTTCCCTCCTTATCTAATTAATTATATGCATATACTGCTTGACTAAATATTGTATTTTAAATTTAGAAAAATAAAAAACCTGGGATAAATCATCCCAGGTTAATCGGTATATTTAATTACAGTTTATATACTTTTATTAATCCAGATAATTCTTTTACCATATTGTTTAAATCCTCTAAAGAAGCTGCTACCTCTTCCATAGAAGCAGTCTGCTCCTCAGCTGATGCACTAACCTGCTGCGTTGCAGCAGCTGATTGCTGTGCAACAGATGAAATATTCTCTACTGAGTTAAGTACGCTATCTTTAGCCTCTTTCACTTCTTCTATCTCGTTGCTTATTACTTCTATTTGTTTAATAACTTCCTCGATTGATGAGTTTAATTTGCTAAATACCTCTCTTGTTTCTTTTAGAGATTTATCAGATTCACTAACAATAACTTTTGTATTGTCCATAGTATCATTTGTATCGTTTATAACATCAGTTATTTCATGTATTATATTTCGAATTTCTTGAGTAGACTTTGCTGACATTTCTGCTAGCTTCCTTACTTCCTCTGCTACAACAGCAAATCCCTTACCATATTCTCCTGCACTAGCAGCCTCTATTGCTGCGTTTAATGCTAGTAAGTTTGTTTGTTCAGATATATCATTTATTTTCTCTACTATTGACTCTATTGATTTCGATTTTTCCCTTAAAGAATCTATTTTTTGAGCTGCTATCTCTGTAGCTTTAATATTTTCATTAAATTTATTTTCAAGTTCTGATATTGTTTGAGTTCCTAAATCATTATTTTGCTTCATTTCTGTTGCATTATCTATAGTTTTATTAACATTAGCAATCATTGTTTCTATGCTATGAGCTAATTTTTCAGTTGTTTCTAAAGTTACATTACTCTCATGAGCCTGTGTAGTAGCTCCAGCTGCAATCTCTTGAACAGTTTTTGATATTTCTTCGCTAGACACAGACACTTCTTCTGTTGTAGCTGCCATAGTATCTGTATATTCTTCTATTTTTAATATAGAGTTTTTTATCTTTGTAGTTATGTTTTTAATATCTTTACCCATCTTATTAAAGTTATTACTTAATATACCTATTTCATCTTTAGATTTTGACTCTACATTTATATTCAATTCTCCATTTGCAATCTTTTTAGTAGCTGCTACCACCTCATTTAAGCCTTTTAAAGCCCTATTTAATCCCCAAATCAGACCAAATAATAATATTGTCACTAAAACTATATTAATTATAGTATTATTAACTCTACTAGCCTTTATATTATTAGCTACTGTACTTAATGTCTCTCCCGCTATGTTGACATTTTGAAAATATGGTCTAGTGTCAATAGTTAGATAAATTACATATCGAGTTTCTCCATTATATTCTACAGGATAGTAAATTTCCGCTACATTATCATGAAAATTAATATAATGATTTGAAGTTTTAAAAACTTCTTCCGTTGTTGTATTCGTAATATTACTATTTTCCTTATATAAAGACTTTTCATTTTTTGCTAGTGTTTCAGTTAATACTAAATTATCTCTTCCAATTAAATAAGCAGATTTAAATCCATTTATATTGTTAGTATAAGATTTGATTGCCTGTTTTAAAATATCTGCATTTAAAGCTGATTCTATTACTCCTTTACCGTCTTTTCTTGGAATTGCTGTAAACTTAAATATTTCATTAGTTTCTGCTGCTGGAATTAAAGGTGAAGGTATCACTTCACTTTCTCCAGTCATTAATTCTCTATATACAGATGATATCTCAAAAAGGTTTTGACCAATAGCTATTTCATCAGTGGATAGTATAAAAGTTCCTTCTTCGTTAGTTATGTATAAGCGAGTCATACCTGTTTCTTTAGCAATATTACGTAATTCTTCATTAGTTAACTCCTTTTGAAAATCAATCTCTCTTAAGACTAAAGCTGCATTAATCATAGATTTGTCCATTTCCTTTTCTACCATAGATATATGATGCGCTAGGTTATCTGACACTTGAAATAGTGAATTTTCAATTTTTTGTCTTGAATCATTCTTCAATTTACCTATAGTTTCAGTTGTTGTGTCTGCGAAATTTCTTATTTCATACCATGAAATACCTACAGACGTCAAAACTAAAACAATACAAAAAAGACTTACAAAAATAATTGCTCTTTTTCTTAATGACATGAAACATCTCCTCTCATCACTAATCTTATATATTGCTATGTTCAATAATATTGTATCATTTTTTGTCGTATATTGTCGTATATTTAATGATTTATTAACACTGAATTTACATCGTATTAATTTGTTGTCAATTCAAAGTAACAAAAAAGCTTTTATAAATATTTTTTAACTATTATCTACACTATATAACAATTTACGTTTCCCAGGAAATAATTTGATGAAATTTGATAGATAAACATACACTAACTAAGTAATTTCTACAAAATATTCTCAGTATTTCTGTTGCAATTTTACAAAAATACTGATATCTTATTTTTAACAGTATAACTATCTATAGAAGGAGGTTAAGGTGTATGAAAGAGATTGTATTAGCTGGAGGGTGTTTTTGGGGTATAGAAGCATATTTTTCAAGAATAGAAGGTGTAATAGAAACTAAAGTAGGATATGCAAACGGGCATGTTGAAAATCCAACGTATGAACAAGTAAAAACCTCAACAACAGGACACGCTGAAGCTTGTCATATTAAATATGAGGAATCTATAATTAATCTGGAAGAGTTATTAAATAAGTTTTGGAAAATAATTGACCCAACCTTACTTAACCAACAGGGAGCAGATAAAGGATCACAATATAGAACTGGTATCTATTATATAGATGAATCAGATTTATCTATTATATTAAAGACAAAAGAAGAACTACAAAAACACTATGATAAACCTATTGTTACTGAAATAGAACCTCTTAAGTGTTTCTATCTAGCAGAAGAGTATCATCAAAAATATCTTGAAAAAAATCCAAATGGATACTGTCATATAGATTTAAGCTTATAATCTAAGAGAGTGGCTCATAAATATAAGCCACTCTACCTTTCACTTCCCATTTTTGTAATCATATCTATTTTAGACATTATAAAGTCGTAGCCACCTTTACTATGAGGTATAGTACAATCTGAACAATCTTTAACTCCATTTGTATACTTAAAATTTCCCCCACATTTTTCTCCTAGTGCATATAATGGACAAAAACAAAATAAGCAGTTAAAGCTGTCTTTATCTTTTACATCATGACAAGGAAAAAACTCACACTTTTTATTTTGCACAAATTTATAGTTCTCGCTCATTTTACATTCCCCTTACTTTATAGTTTGTATAATAATAGTATTATACAAATATGCATCGTTTTCCTGCTACTTTTAATATTTATTAGTAATTTCCATTTGGATTTATAAATAGTTAATATCTCACTTTGTGTTTCATAATATATTACATGTAAACAAATTGGACATTCATTGCATATTGTGATATGATTTTTATAGCTAATATATAAAAGTAGGAGGACTAACTATGAACAGTTTTGGAGACCGTTTAAAAAGTCTACGAAAAACCCACAGACTACGCCAAAAGGACCTTGCTGATAAATTAGGATTAGCTCAAACCACTATAGCTAACTACGAACAAAATACTAGATTTCCTAATGAAAAAATTCTAAAAGAAATTGCTGATATATTTGAAGTATCAGTTGACTATCTATTAGGTAGAGTATCTTCTCCTTTTATCAATAATAGTAACATAAAATCACAATTAGTATTTAACTTTAATAGTGTAAATAAAAGCAATTCACTAACCTCTTTAAAGAAAAAATTCTTTAATTCTTTAATTAATGGAAATAAAGATTTTGCTAGCCAATTAATATTAAGTGCTGTAAATAATGGGATATCAATCAAAGATATATATCTTCTTGTAATTGAACCTTGTATGAATGAAATTGGTTTACTATGGGAAACCAATAAAATTAATATTGCAGATGAACATTATTTTACCGAAGCTACTCGCTCAATAATGTCTCAACTGCACCCCTATATATCTTCTCCTAATAAAAATAATCATTCTATTGTTTTATTCGCAGCCAATGGTGACTATCACAATATAGGGCTTAAAATGGTAAATGACTTCTTTGAAATAGAAGGATGGAATACCTATTATTTAGGTATAAACATACCTACTCAAAGCATAATTAAAACAATTCTAAATAAAAAAATAGACATTTTAGCTATATCTGTAACTATGCCTTTCAACATCAACTCTGCTGAAAACGCAATCCATACAATACGTACAACAACTGGCTGTGAAAATGTAAAAATCATTGTTGGTGGAAGGGCTTTTAGCCATGATAATAAGCTTTGGAAGCAAATAGGTGCCGACGGTTATGCTAAAAATGCAGAAGAAGCAGTAAAAGTTGCCAATAAACTTATACAAAATAAAATTTAAGGGGGATTGGTTATGTTTTTAGATGATGTTTTAGAAAAAAAATACAATACTACTTATCAAAATGTATATAATGACTTAAAACAGCAAAAAGAAAATGACCCTAGCTTTACCATAGAAAAGCTAAAGGAGTTACTAAATACCCTATATATAAACCAAGGTAACGATTGGTTAGGTAAGGGTGAAGTGAAAAACATAACTACTTCTGCTACAATATCAGCATGTGAAACATTATTAGCTGAATGGAAAGAAGAATACAGCTAAAAAAGCGAGCTATGCTCGCTTTTTTATTATTAATAGTGTACATGTACTAACCAAAATTTTATACCTTTATTGCTCCATCCTAAATCCCAAGGCACTCTATATCTATCAGTATTATGGCAGTTCACTAATACATATCCTTTAGAATCCACACCTGTTACAACTGAAATATGAGTAACTTTTCCCTTTTTTTCGTAAGCAATAAAGTCTCCTGACTTTAGTTTATAACTAGCCTTATATACTTGCTCATATGTACCATATGCTAATTTCGAAGCTCTACCGCTATATAACATATAGTTTTTAAAGGCTTGTGCATTTACCCACGCTCTACTACCGCCTCCCTTATAATTCCACGTGTAATTTTTTGAAAAGCCTCCTCCCTCATGTAGTATCTGTGAGGCAAAGTTAGCACAATCCCCTCCCCTAGGGTTATAGTTAATATACTTGTCATTATATTTATATCCTGTTTCCTCTGTTCCAGCAGCTCCACAGTATTTATCAGCATATTCAATGGCTTTAATTCTTCTTTCACTCAAATTCGTATATTCTTTTGATTTCCTTGAAAGTATGTATTTTTTTATTTCTTCTTTTTTTATATTATCAGTATTTAAAGAGTCAGCAAAAGGGTCTGTATACCATTCTCTTGTAATCAGCCATTTATCGTCATTTTTTTCGATGTCAAGAGAGTGGTATGTTCCTATTCTAAACATATTTTCTACTTTAGGCTCGTTTTCATATACGTATTTATATTCAGTTGAAACCATTAAATTAACTCTGAATCCTTCTCCTCTCTCTTTTACATATCTTATTATAGGTATTGGTTTTATACTAATAAACTTAACTCCTTGTTTATCAGCCCATTTGTGTAAATATATCATTCTCTTTGTTTCATGTTCAAATGCCCATAATCCATATTTAACTGCTTTATTGTATAATGATGATAATAATTCCTTATCTTGATTAACAATTGATTCATATCTTGTTACAAATATTCTGTTAATCAAATCTGACAAATTTTGTTCTTCAAATAAAGTTGGATTAACTGAGTCAGTTCTTATTGAGTATGAAAATAAAATACCTACTAAAATAGCAATGATAATTAAAGTAACTAATATTTTTTTTCTGCTAATTATTACAATCATATATCTACCTCCATAATTACTAGTAAAAGTATATGTATTTAAATATAAAGTTAGAATTAACACAAACAATAAATTCAATGATTTTATAAAATAAAAAAAATTGATATAATTATTGTAGGACTTATTACTATAGTCTACTTTATCCAGAAAGGGTGATTTATAATACTTGGCAGAAAAAGCTACTTAAAGCTGTTACCACTAATAATTTTTTCTTTTATTGCGTATAAAATAATAAACAATCCTACTTTTTCCTTAGACTCTATACTTAAAGTTTTAAAACCTTTTATTTGGGCTTTTGCTATAGCATATTTGCTAAACCCTATAATGAGTTATCTTGAAAAAGACTTTAAATTAAAGAGGATATGGAGTATTTCTATTGTTTACATTTTCTTTTTAGGTTTGCTAGCACTAATATTAGTAATAATAACACCTAGAATAATAATTAGTACAAATAATATAATTAAAGAAATACCCAGTTATGTTGACCAAACTCAACGATGGATTGCATATCAACAAGATAGGTTAGAATTTTTAGGACATTATAGAATATCAACCTATATTCAAGATAACCTAAATAATTTAGATTTAGATAAACTTTTTCAGAATTTAAGTAACACTCTTAGTCCTATTTTAGAAAAGACTTTAAATCAAGCTGTAAACTTTACAGTAGGTCTTTTCACTTTAGTTCTAGGTATTCTTTTATCTATATACTTTCTTAAAGACAAAGAAAAGTTTGCAATGCATACTAAACGATTATTATATGCTTTTTTCGATAAACGCCAAGCAGACAAGGTAATATGCTATAGTCGTGAATTCAATCTATTATTCTCAAAATATTTGATAGGTAAAATTATAGATTCTATTATTATAGGTATTCTTTGTTTCATCGGAACAATGATTATTGGTGCTCCATACGCTTTAGTAATAAGTACTATAGTAGGGGTAACTAATATGGTTCCTTACTTTGGACCAATAATAGGGGCAGTTCCAGCAGTTCTTATAACTCTATTTTATAATCCAATAACTGCATTATGGATGCTTATATTCATACTTTGTTTACAGCAATTCGATGGATTATATCTTGGTCCCAAAATACTAGGTACACAAGTAGGTTTAAAACCTGTTTATGTTATATCGGCAATAATTATTGGAGGGGGATTATTTGGAGTATTAGGAATGCTACTAGCTGTTCCTATTGGAGCTATCATTAGAACTATTTTTACTAGATACATTGATAGTAAATTAGAAGAAAAGAATATTAAATTATAATTTAAAACTACTTTGTTTAGAATTAAATGAAAAAACTGAGGAAATTTATTTTCCTCAGTTTTTTACATAATACTTTATTCTTTAATCATTATATCTTCATATCTAGTTTTGCCGAGAACACTTAATCTTACATTAGCAATATTTTCATCACTTATATAAGCAAGCTTAGGATGATACAAGAAAATCCAAGGACAATCATCAACTATTAATTTTTGTATTTTCTTATAAACTTCTATTCTCTTTATAGGGTTAATAATTTTCTTTGCCTGTTTCATAAGTTCTGTAACTTCCTTATTGTCATATCCTCCAAAGTTGGTATAAGTATCAGGACTAAATAAAGGTGTTAAATAATTGTCTGGGTCCCCTGTATCTGCTATCCACCCCATAACATATACATCACATTTAGAAATATTCTCAGAAGCCATATATTCTTTAGATGGTACTCTTATTATCTCACATTCTATCCCTATATTTTTTAAATCCTCTATAATATGATTTATAAGCTTTTCATTACTATTTGTAGTTCCTTCATCTTCTTTTCTAGCTAATATTTTTAATCTCTCGTTTCTACTGTTAAAATTGTTATTATTCAATATCTCCTTAGCTTTAGTTGGATTATATTTAAAGCCTTTTAACTGATGGTCATCTATAATAGCTGGTGGGAATACACCCTTTGACTCTGTAGCTAAACCATTAACTACACCTTTTATTATTTTGTCTGTATCAATAGCATAGTTAATAGCCTTTCTTATGTCCTTATCTTGAGCAAAAACTGAATTTCTCTTTAAATTGAATCCTAGGAAATTAGTTGTAAGAACATCCTGAGTTTTCATTTGCCCATCTAATGATAAATTCTCAATTTCTTTTACTTCGTTATTTCCAATTATTAAGAAGTCATACTCACCTTTTCTATATTTATCTATTGCATTTTTTTCATTGAATATAATTTCTATGTAATCAACATATGGTTGTCCACCGAAATATTCCTCAAATGCCTTTAGTGTATATTTTTCTTCATCTTTATTCATTAAAATAAATGCTCCACAACCGGTAAACTCAGACCTTTCTACATCCTCTTTAGGTAATATAGCACAACAGGTTTGCGCAAGATTTAATAAAAAGCCGCTATAAGGTTGTTCTAGCTTTATTTCAATTCTATAGTCGTCTAATACTTTAATACCCTTTACATCTGATACTTTCCCTTCATTATATTCCTTAGCTCCCTCTATATCAAATAGGAACCATGCATTAGGGGATTTTAGTCTAGGACTTAATAGCCTCTCTAATGAATACTTAACATCCTTTGCTAATACATTTCTACCATTATGAAACTTTGCTCCCTTTCTTAAATTAAATACCCAAGTTACATTGTCTTCCTTTACATACCAGCTCTTTGCAATTCCTGGTAAAACATCTACAGAAGTTCCCCCTATTAATAACCCTGAGTGAATATTTTCCAACATTCTTACAGAATCAGCATCAAAAACCATAGCTGGGTCCAAACTACTAAGCTCAGCATTAATAGCTGTCCTTATAGTATACTGTTGCTGTTTTAAGTGTTTGCTTTCAATTTTATTTAATATATCATTAGTTATATCATTTAAAGTCTCTGAAGTTTGAGAAAGTAATTCTATTGATGATTTAGTATGCTGTGTATTCATCAACATAATTTCAACCATTGACATAACGTTCTTCGATATAGTATTTAAATCTTCTGTTGATGAAATTACTTCTTGTAAACTATTTATTTGTTCAGCTATAGCTGCATTTATCTCTTTAGTAACACTAGTTGTTGTATCCACAGATTGAATTATTTCATTGAATACAGAATTTGTATCATTTGCTATTGAAACCCCTTCTTTTACCTTTTGAGTACTACTATCCATAGCTTGTAAAGTTTCTTCAACACTTTCATTTATTTGTTGTACTATATCAGATATCTGTCTGGCAGCTTCATCACTTTGATTGGCTAGTTTCCTAACTTCATCTGCTACAACAGCAAAACCTTTTCCATGCTCTCCTGCTCTAGCAGCTTCTATAGTCGCATTTAATGCTAGTAAATTAGTTTCACTCGCTATATCCTTAATTATCTCTAACATCTTATCAACCTGTGCTGCATGATTACTTAAGGAATTTACAACGTTTTTTACTTGTTCTACTGACTCTTGAATCTCGTTCATAGCTTTAATAGATTTATCAACAGCTTCATTTCCATCTTTAGCAACTGATAAAGTTTTTTCTGCCATTTGTTGTGAATCAGTAGTACTAGCACTTACCTCTTCTGCTAAAGCAGAATAACTCTCTATTTGGTTCACAACTTTACCTATAAAGTTCATTTGGTCTTCAACATTTTGAGATATGTAGTTAATATTATTAATCAAATTAGCTACAGCGAAACCTGTTTCATCGACTCTCTTTTTCATTCTATCAAGAGTAGCTTTCTGATTATTAATTAATAACTGGGTATTATCATCTTCTCTAACCACATTTTCAGGTTCAAGCTTCATTTTATTAATATTATCTTTCTTAGTACGAAATTTCGAAAACATTTTCACTCGCTTATACCTCCCACTTCGACAATACTATCTATAAATATTCTATATAATATATTTTTTTCCTGCTTAAACATAGTTTTTTATATTTTTGTAATCTATTATAGCATTTTTCTACTTAAGGATTGTCTTTTTTTCCAGTTTAGTACTAAAGTATCATTATATTTTTCTACTGTAAAAATCAACTAACCTATTTAAAAATCAATAAAATTTAATATTATATGATATAATGTTTTTAAATTATGCTTCATTAGTTAATATAAATTTACATTTAAGGGGGATTTTTATGCAATTTAGAAAGTTTGGTAAGTTAAATTTAAAGGTTTCAGCTTTAGGTTTTGGATGTATGAGATTTCCTGTGTTAGATAATGATAATAGTAAAATTAATGAAGTAGAAGCTATAAAAATGTTACGCTATGCTATTGATAATGGTGTTAATTACATTGACACAGCCTATCCATATCATGGTGGTAATAGCGAAGCTTTTGTTGGAAAAGCACTAAAGGACGGTTATAGAGAAAAAGTATATTTAGCAACAAAATTACCGGTATGGCTCACTAAAACATACGAAGACTTCGATAAGTACTTAAATGAGCAGCTTGAAAGACTAGATACTGATTACATAGATTTTTATCTTCTTCATTCACTTAATAAAAAGACATGGGAAAATACTAAAAAGCTAGGGGTTCTTGATTTCCTTGATAAAGCCATAAAAGATGGAAGAATTAAATATGCAGGTTTCTCATTTCATGATGAAATTGACCTTTTTAAAGAAATTGTAGATTCTTATGACTGGACTTTCTGTCAAATCCAATTAAATTATATGGATGAAAATTATCAAGCTGGTATGAAAGGATTAAAATATGCAGCAGATAAAGGCTTAGCTGTCGTTATAATGGAACCATTAAAAGGTGGTAAGTTAGCTAAACAACCAAAAGGTAAAATTAAAGAAGTCTGGGATAAATATAAGACTAATCAATCAGCAGCAGAATTAGCACTTAAATGGGTATGGAATCATCCTGAAGTAACTCTATTATTAAGTGGTATGAGTACAATGGAACAAGTACAAGAAAATATTAAAACTGCAGAAAATGCACTACCTAATTCTTTAACTAAAGAGGAACTTAAATTAGTAGAAGAAGTAAAAAATATATACACATCTAGAACAAAAGTAGGATGTACCGGATGTATATATTGTATACCATGTCCTAATGAAGTAGCTATACCTGATATATTTGAAATTTATAATAATTTCTATATTTATGAGTCAACCCAAGAATCATATAATTTTTACGAGAAGATAATGAAAAATGAAAAAGATGCATCATTATGTATTGAATGTGGTAAATGTGAAAGTGCATGTCCACAAAATCTATCTATAATAAAACACCTTAAAGAAGCACACAAAGTTTTAAATAATAAGTAAGTTTACGTTAAATTTAAGGCTATTGAAAACCAGCTTGATTTTTCAATAGCCTTTTATATATGTACATATATCGTTCATCCACTTTTTCCACACTATCCACAATCGGTGGTGGATAACTTATGTTGACAATATGCATCTCCTTCTATCCCAGCAATCAAGCTATATCAGGCTATACAAACTCAGTCTTTCCACAGCCTGTTGATTACCAACAATAAATTATTAACATATAATTAACAGTTTATTAACATTTACCTATTGATAATAAGACTTAACTATTTTTAGCCATGTCTTTCAACCTCAAACCTATAAAGTGAATAACCTTCTGTTGGATTTATTCCTGCTTTTTGTAATGCTATTGAAACTTGCTGCTCTGGAGTATCAATTCCATCTAAAGCCGGAAGTAAAAGCCCAGTTTTATTACCTTTCTTTACTATAACTCCATATTTGTACACATCTAGCTCATCTATTGAAATTACCTCTTCAGGCTTCTTCAATATATCAACAGAATAAATAAGCTTATCTAATTCATCTTGTTCAACCGGATAAAATCTAGGGTCATCTGCTCCTGCTTTAACTGCATTTTCTATTATTTCTTTTGCTATGTTTTCTTCACTTGGTTGAATAGTACCTATACATCCCCTAAGTTTCCCATCTTTTTTAATAGATACAAAAACTCCTGCTTTTTCATTCAACATTGTTGATGGTAAATTTTCAGGCATATTCATTTTCCTTTTATTTTTTACGTAAAATTCTAAACTATTTCTAGCTAATTTTACGTATTCATCTTCATTATTTCTAATGTTCTTAATAGTTTCTTTTTCCCTCTGAATCAGTTTTTGTAATAACTTATGTCTATCTGATTTTTCTAACACATCAATACTTGCAACACAGTACCCTACTCCAAAAGGTCCTTCATATGAATGGACCTCTGATGTAGTATTGTAATCGTCTAATAAGCCACACATTATTTGTAATGAACGTAGTCCACATTCGCCTGCTGCTTCTGCAAATTCAGGTTCAATAGTCATAATACCTTCAAAGTTACCTTTTTCTAATAGATATACAATTTCTTCATCAAAGTCCCTACCTCTAGCATTATAACCTGCTGGTGCATCTTTAGTAAGCTTGTGGGATAAATCTCCACTTGCAATAAATACTACATCTTTTAACGTTTCATTAATCGATTTGTTAATTGCCATTCCAAATTTATATAATTCTATTGGTGATAATAATCCATATGTAATATGTACTAAGTTAAAATCCTTGTATTCATTATTAATGAAGTATAATGGTACTAATGCACCGTGGTCTAATTCAGCGGACACTCCATATTCTTTAGCAAATTCTTTATCAACTTTTGCACAAACCACATCTACATCTCCAGCGTTTCTAACAATTTTATCTACAAGCTCTAAATCATTAGAAAATGTATATGCTAAATCACTATTCCCAAACCTTTCAAAACTTCCTTTTAAGGTTTTTTCATAAGATATAGCTATAGCATCTGAAAACATTGGACCATGGGGTGTAACCAAAATAATAGTATCTGGCTTTTTCTTCCCTATATCGGAAGCAACTTGTTTCATAGCTCTTATGGTATTTGCTGTCTTACTTTCTTCACCTCTACCTATTTCAGAAATTACAATAGGTGGATGTGGTAGAAGATAAGCACCAAGTATTTTACCCATTAAATACCCTCCTAAGTTCATTATTGTTACTGTTTATAGTTCTGTATAAAATAATAATACCCTTTCTATGCTTATTATTATTCATCAGATGTATCGCTAAAATACCTAAGTAAACCAGAATAAATAGCCCATGCAACTTTTTCTTGATATTCTGGGTCATTTAACAGTCTTTCCTCTTTAGGATTTGATAAAAATCCACATTCTATTAATACTGCTGGAGCTTTTGATTCTCTTATTATATATACACTGTCTCGTGGTTGTGGTACTCTATTATTATTTTTATCTAAAGTATTCTTCAATTCCTCCTGAATAACTAAGGCTAACTTTTTACTTTCTTCACACCCCTTCTTATAAAAGGTCTGTGCTCCATAATATCTAGACTGAGGAAAACTATTTAAATGAATAGATATAAACACATCCGGCTCACTATCATTAATAAGTATTCTTCTATTTCTTAAATCTTCATTCTTTTTAGCTCTATAAGTGTCTGATTTTTCTGTATATAAACCTTCATCTTCTTCTCTAGTGAGAATAACTATACCACCACTTTGTTCTATAAGTCGCCTCAAATTTAAAGAAATAGCCAAGTTTATGTCGTCTTCATTTTTATCAAAATGTCCTACTGCACCAGGGTCAACACCACCATGCCCTGGGTCTATTGCTATTACCTTATCTAGTATAGGCAAAAAAAATGCTGGTTCTTCTGATTCTTTTTTAGAGGGTATAAATAAATATATTAGCAAGCCTATAATTACTATAGGTATTATTAAAAGATGTTTCTTTTTAATTATAATAATCTTCATTGAACTCCCCCTATGTTTTAAAACAAAAAATAATACTATCTATTTATTGAATAAAAGACTCTATAATAACAATATTCAAATTTCATTTGCAATATTACAGAGCACAAAAAAACACTGGAGTAACTCCAGTGTTTTTTCCACATATATATAAGTACATGCAACATTATCTTTTTGAGAATTGTGGTGCACGTCTTGCTTTTTTAAGTCCGTATTTTTTCCTTTCTTTCATTCTTGGGTCTCTAGTTAAGAAACCAGCTTTCTTTAATATAGGTCTTAATTCGCTGTCAGCTTTAAGTAATGCTCTAGAAATTCCGTGCTTGATAGCTCCAGCTTGACCTGTAAATCCTCCTCCATTTACATTTACAAGTACATCATATTTATCAATTGTGTCTGTAATGATTAGAGGCTCTTTAACTTGCACTTTTAATGTTTCTAAATCAAAATATTCATCAAGGTCTCTTTTATTTACAGTTATATTTCCTGACCCTGGTACTAATCTAACCCTAGCTACTGACTTTTTTCTTCTACCTGTTCCGTAGTATTGAACTTTAGCCACTTATAGTCCTCCCTTCCTAAGCATTATATTTCGTAAACTTCAGGTTTTTGAGCATCATGATTATGTTCTGCTCCTCTATATACTCTTAATTTACGCATCATTTTTCTTCCTAGCTTATTCTTTGGAAGCATTCCCTTAACTGCTGCTTCAATAGCTAGTTCAGGCTTTTCAGCCATTAATTTTTTATAAGGTATTTCTCTTAAACCACCTGGATATCCTGTGTGGTATCTGTATAATTTTTGCTCTAACTTTTTACCTGTTAAAACAGCTTTTTCTGCATTTATTACTATTACATGGTCACCACAATCTACATGTGGAGTGTAAGTTGGTTTATGTTTTCCTCTTAATATTTTTGCTATTTCTGAAGCAAGTCTACCTAGTGTTTTACCTTCTGCGTCTACTATATACCATTTTCTCTCTACTTCATTTGGCTTTGCTATATAGCTTTTCATTCTTTTCCCTCCTTATCACAGCAGTAGTACTAACTTGTATCTATTATAAAATCCGGGGCTAGTGGATTTTATTAGCCTACACTCTTATATATTGTAATACATGGAGCCTAGCGTGTCAAGACATTCCCTAATTATTAGTAAATACAATTATTTACTTTCTTATCTCACTATTATTATAGTAAACCCTATATAAGTAAAGTCCTTGAGGTAATGCTGTATGTCCTGCATTACTTCTATCCTTTGACTTTATTATATTAGGAATATCTTCTACCTTTATCTTATTATTACCTACTTCAATCAAAGTCCCCACTATTATTCTTACCATATTATAAAGAAAGCCATTTCCTTTTATTCTAAACTCAATTGTTGAATCTTTTTTTAATACCGAAAAATCATATATAGTTCTTACAGTATCCTTAACAGAGCTTCCTGATGACATAAAGCCTTTAAAGTCATAGGTGTCTATGAAGTACTTACTCGCTGCCTTAATATTTTCAACATCTAACTTATATGGAACATAATACGCATAATTCCTAAGTAGCGGACTTCTTGTTTTATTATTATATACTAAATATCTATATTCTTTACCTACAGCACTATATCTAGAATGAAAATCTTCACCTACTTCTTCTGATTCTTTTATAGATATGTCCTCTGGTAATTGGCTGTTTAATGCAAATTTTATCCTATCTGCTGGTATTCTTGAAGCAGTATTAAAGTTAGCAACTTGTGCTTTCGCATGTACACCTCTATCAGTTCTCCCTGCTCCTATTATCTTAATCTCTTCTCCTGTGATTTTATTTATTGCTTTCTCTATCTCTTCTTGAACCGTAATAACATTAGGTTGCTTCTGCCACCCATAAAATCTCGTTCCATCGTATTCTATTGTTAGCTTTATGTTCCTCATATTATACACCTACATAAAATATCTACTAAATATTATTATAGCAATTAAAATACCTGTTATACTTAAGGCAATATAGTCTCTTCTAGACATAGCAAGTTGTCTCATTCTAGTTCTATTATCTCCGCCTCTGTAACATCTAGCTTCCATTGCCATTGCTAGCTCATCTGCTCTTCTAAAGGCACTTATGAACAATGGTACTAATAATGGAACTAAGCTTTTAGCTCTATTTAATACATTACCACTCTCAAAATCTGCTCCTCTAGCCTTTTGAGCCTTCATAATTTTATCAGTTTCCTCAAGTAAAGTAGGTATAAACCTTAATGCAATTGTCATCATCATAGCTAATTCATGTGCTGGTACACCAATTTTCTTAAAAGGATTTAAAAGCTTCTCTATGCCATCAGTTAGCAATATAGGAGATGTAGTCAGAGTAAGTAAAGACGTTCCTACTATTAAAAATATTAATCTTAGTGCCATAAACGTAGCTTGATAAAGACCTTCTTTAGTAACATCCAATGGACCTAACTCAAATATAACCTCACCACTGGTCATAAAAACGTTTATAGCAAAGGTAATAAATATTATAATCATTAAGGGTTTAAGACCTTTTAATATATATTTCAGTGGCACTTTTGATAATGCAATAGCACTCATTATAAAAGCTACTACAAAAACATAAGGTAAAAAACTATCTATAAAAAATAATGAAATTATAAATAAAAAAGTAATAAGTATCTTAACCCTTGGATCTAATTTATGTATTATAGTTTCACCTGGAAAATATTGTCCTATTGTTATATCTTTAAGCATTCTTATTTCCCCTTAAATACCTTAAAATTTCTTCCTTAGCCTCATCAACAGTCAACACAACTTCTGATATATCTTTACCTTGTTTTTTTAATTCTCTCATAAAATAAGTAATCTGTGGAACGCCTAATCCTAATTCTTCCAGTTCATCTACTCGTTTAAATATTTCACGAGGCTTACCTACCATTGCTACTTTCCCTTTATTCATTACAATAATTTTATCAACTAATCTTGCAATGTCTTCCATACTATGTGAAACAAGTATTATTGTCATGTTATGCTTTTCGTGCAATTCTTTTATTTGACCTAATATTTCATCTCTACCCCTTGGGTCTAATCCTGCGGTAGGTTCGTCAAGAATTAGGACTTCAGGTTTCATCGCTAATACACCTGCTATTGCTACTCTTCTTCTCTGACCTCCACTTAATTCAAAAGGTGATCTATCTTTAACTAGCTTAAAATCAAGACCAACTAATTCCATAGCTTCTTTTACACGTTCATCTATTTGTTTTTCTGATAGACCTAAGTTTTGTGGACCAAATGCAATATCCTTATATACTGTTTCTTCAAACAGTTGGTGCTCCGGATATTGAAACACCAGTCCTACCTTCTGTCTAATCGTCTTAAGCTTTACACCTTTTGAAGTTATGTCAACTCCATCTATTTCTATTTTCCCCGATGTAGGTTTTATTAAACCATTTAGGTGTTGTATTAAAGTTGATTTACCTGAACCTGTATGTCCGATTAAACCCACAAATTCTCCGTCATTGATTTGTAAATTGACATTATCTAAAGCTTTAGTTTCAAATGGACTACCTGGATTATATATATATGTTAAGTTATTTATCAATATTGTCATATTACACTCACCAATTCCTCAACGGTTAATATATCCTTTGGTATCTGATAACCTTCTTTTCTAAGCTTATACGCTAATTCAGTGACCTGAGGTACATCTAATCCCAACTCTTTTATTTTTTCAACCTCACTAAAAACCTCTCTTGGTGTCCCTTCAAGTACAATTTCACCTTGCTCCATTACTATTATTCTATCTGCCTCTACTGCTTCATCCATATAATGAGTTATATGAACAATAGTCTTATTTTCTTCTTCATTCAACTTTTTTATTGTATTCATAACTTCTCTTCTACCTGATGGGTCCAACATAGCAGTCGGCTCATCTAAAATAATACACTCAGGTTTCATTGCTAATACACCTGCTATTGCCACTCTCTGTTTCTGTCCTCCAGATAACAGATGAGGTGCATGTTTTTTATATTGTTGCATTTCTACTACTTCTAATGCTTCATCTACTCTTCGCCTTATCTCTTTAGGCTCTACACCTTGATTTTCAGGTCCAAAAGCAACATCTTCTTCTACAATCGTAGCTACTAGCTGATTGTCTGGATTTTGAAAAACCATTCCTGCAGTCTGCCTAACTTCCCATATTTTATCTTCATCCGTTGTATCCATACCATTTACAAAAACTTTTCCCTTTGTAGGAACAAGCAAACTATTCATGAGTTTAGCTAATGTTGACTTTCCTGACCCGTTATGGCCTAAAACTACTAAAAACTCTCCTCTTTTTACTTCTAAACTTACATTTTTTAAAGCTGGTACTTTTTCATTCTCTCCATTTGAATATTGAAATGTAACATTATCAACTTTTATAATAGCGTTATCCATATTATCCCTCTTTTTAGCAGGAAATCTATACTTAATTTTATAGTACTTAAATATAATATAAATGTAATTCATTCACTAATAAACATTATACTAATTATCGCATATATTAGCAATAAACAATTATAATCTATTGTAGTATTTTATACTTTGTGAGTCAATTAAATCATAAAAACGGGGACTAAGTCTAAATATAGCTTAATCCCCTTTCTGCACTAAACTAATTCTATTATAACCATTTCAGCTCCGTCACCTCTACGAGGTCCTAATTTCATGATTCTTGTGTATCCACCATTTCTTTCTTCATATTTTGGAGCAATTTCATCAAATAAAGTTTTTACAACACTTTCATCATAAATGTATGCTAATGCTTGACGTCTAGCATGTAAGTCTCCTCTTTTTCCAAGAGTAATCATTTTTTCTGCTAATCGTCTAACTTCTTTAGCCTTAGCTTGTGTAGTCTTTATTCTACCATTTTTTAATAAGCTTGTAACTAAGTTTCTTAACATAGCTACTCTGTGGTCTGTAGTACGTCCAAGCTTTCTATGCATTGCCATCCTATATCCCTCCCTTTAGCTCTTCTTTTACTCTTCACTTTTCTTCAAGCTTAGTCCTAATTCTGCAAGCTTATTTTTAACTTCTTCAAGGGATTTCTTACCTAGGTTTCTAACTTTCATCATGTCTTCTTCAGTCTTATGAGTTAGTTCTTCAACTGTATTAATACCTGCTCTCTTAAGACAGTTGTAAGACCTTACAGATAAATCTAGCTCTTCAATAGTCATTTCTAGAACTTTTTCTTTTTCGTCCTCTTCTTTTTCAACCATTATTTCTACTTCACTTACATGCTCAGTTAAGTTAATAAACAAATTAAGATGCTCATTAACAATTTTTGAGCCTAGTGAAACAGCTTCATCTGGCTTAATAGTTCCATCCGTCCAAACTTCTAGTATCAATTTATCATAATCAGTAACATTTCCTACTCTTGTATTTTCTACAGAGAAATTAACTTTCTTAACAGGAGTATATATAGAGTCTATTGGAATAACTCCTATTGGTTGGTCTTCTTTTTTATTCCTTTCTGCTGACACATAGCCTCTACCTTTTTCCATTTCCATTTCCATTAAAAATTCTGCATCTTCTTCAAGAGTAGCTATGTGTAAGTCCTTATTAAGAATCTCCACATCAGGACCAGATATTATATCTCCTGCTTTTACATCGCAAGGTCCTTTAGCTTCAATTCTTAAACTAACAGGTTCATCTGTATGCATTATAGCCGCAATGTCTTTAATATTTAATATGATTTCAGACACATCTTCTAAAACTCCAGGGATTGTAGAAAACTCATGTAGTACCCCTTGGATTTTTATAGAAGTAACTGCAGCACCTGGTAATGATGAAAGTAACACTCGTCTAAGTGTATTTCCTAAAGTTGTAGCGTAACCTCTTTCTAAAGGCTCTACTACAAATTTACCATAGGTATTATCTTCACTTTGCTCAACGATATTAATTCTTGGCTTTTCTATTTCAATCATTAATTTAACCCTCCTTAAAGGCCTTTTAATACATTTCCGAGGGCCGGCTGATTCTATCTATATGCTATCACGCACTATTTAGAATACCACTCAACAATTAGATGCTCTTCAATTGGTATTTCTATATCTTCTCTTCTTGGTTCAGCAATAATCTTACCTTGCATATTTTCAGCATCTACTTCTAACCATTGAGGTACATTACCTCTATGACTTTCTACTAAGCCCTTGAACTTAGGTGAAGCTTTGCTTTTATCTTTAATTTCAATAACATCACCTATAGATGTTAAGTATGAAGGAACATCTACCTTCTTACCATTTACTGTGAAGTGTCCATGATTGATAAGCTGTCTTGCTTCTTTTCTTGATGCAGCAAGTCCTAATCTATATACAACATTATCTAATCTCATTTCACATACTTTTAATAAGTTTTCACCTGTAATTCCATCCATTTTATCTGCCATTTTGAAGTACTTTCTAAATTGTACCTCTGAAACTCCATAGTATCTACGTACTTTTTGTTTTTCTCTTAATTGGATTCCGTGGTTAGTTAATTTCTTTCTCATTTGACCATGTTGTCCTGGCGCATAGTTTCTTCTAGTTACTGGACATTTATCTGTATAGCATTTCTCTCCTTTTAAATAAAGCTTTTGTCCTTCTCTACGACAAAGTCTACATACCGGTCCTGTATATCTTGCCATACCTAGCACCTCCTGACTTTTTATTATTTTTTATACTCTTCTGCGTTTTGGTGGTCTACAACCGTTATGTGGTATTGGTGTAACGTCTTTAATTAGACTAACCTCTAAACCAGCAGCCTGTAATGACCTAATAGCAGCTTCTCTACCTGCTCCTGGTCCTTTCACATAA
Source organism: Caldisalinibacter kiritimatiensis (assembly GCF_000387765.1). Taxonomy (NCBI): domain Bacteria; kingdom Bacillati; phylum Bacillota; class Tissierellia; order Tissierellales; family Thermohalobacteraceae; genus Caldisalinibacter; species Caldisalinibacter kiritimatiensis. The sequence continues at coordinate 13,862 of NZ_ARZA01000091.1, read as the reverse complement.
ACTTCTACAGTCTTTAAACCATGTTCCATAGCTTTCTTAGCCGCTTCTTCTGCAACTAATGACGCTGCATATGGTGTTGATTTTCTTGAACCTTTAAATCCTAATTGTCCAGCACTTGACCATGCAATTGTATTTCCATGCACATCTGTTAAAGTTACGATTGTATTATTAAAAGTTGATTTAATATGTGCTTGACCTCTTTCTATGTTTTTACGCTCTCTTCTTCTTACACGGCTTTTCTTCGCTCTTTTAGCTACCATCCTGAAGTCCCTCCTTTGCTATTACTATTTTTTCTTACCAACTATCTTTTTAGGACCTTTTCTAGTTCTAGCATTAGTCTTTGTTTTTTGTCCTCTAACAGGAAGTCCTCTTCTATGTCTTATACCTCTGTAGCAGTTGATTTCTTTTAGTCTCTTAATATTCATAGCAACTTCTCTTCTTAAGTCACCTTCAACTGTGTATTTATCAATTTCACTTCTTAATTTACGTACTTCTTCTTCTGTTAAGTCTTTAACTCTTGTATCTGGATTTATTCCTGTTCTATCTAATATTTCATTTGCTGTAGATCTTCCTATACCATAGATATAAGTTAAGCCAATTTCTACTCTTTTATCTCTTGGTAAGTCAACACCTGCAATTCTGGCCATTTATACTTACACCTCCTAAATCTAAGATACTCGTTTTATATATAAAGCAGCCGCGTTTCTAACTTAAAGTATTGACTAAAACAATACTATACAAATTATACTAAAAAATATAATAGAAAACTAGACATAAAACAAGGATTTTTTTAATTAACCTTGTTTTTGTTTATGTCTAGGGTTTTCACATATAACCATTACTTTACCTTTTCTTTTGATGACTTTACATTTTTCACATATAGGCTTAACTGAAGGTCTTACTTTCACTATAATCCCTCCTCGCTACTTATTCCTCCACGTAATTCTTCCTCTAGTCAAGTCATAGGGTGATAACTCTACTGTAACCTTGTCTCCTGGTAAAATCCTTATAAAATTCATTCTTAGCTTACCTGAGATGTGAGCTAGAATTTCGTGTCCATTTTCTAATTTTACTTTAAACATTGCATTTGGTAGAGCCTCAACTACAGTTCCCTCTACCTCAATAACATCTTTTTTGGACATTAAACAATCCAACCTCCGTTCATATTTTTTATATCTCTTTATTAAATGGACTTAATGCTCTTCTAACATAAGCGTTATTAAACTTCTCTTTATTTATTATCTTTTTCTTTAGTTCATTTAATATTGTTTTATATACAATTAGATGCCTAATCTTCTTTTTCTTAGGTTTGCTAATCTTTCTAATGTCGCCATCTACTATTAAAACATACTTATCATCTATAATGTCAAAAACAACAAATACTCTGCCCTTATCTCTACCAGCCTTGGACCTAACTACCTGCCCAATCTCTATATCATTAGTAGTTTCCATGATTTCACCTCTTCTTATAAAGCAGTTAATATTTGCGGTTCACCGTCAGTTATTGCTATCGTATGTTCATAGTGAGCAGATGGCTTTCCATCCTTTGTAACAACAGTCCAATTATCTTGTAAAACTTCTACATGATATGTTCCTGCATTAACCATCGGTTCAATTGCTAGAACCATTCCTGGTCTTAATCTAGGGCCTCTTCCCGGTGGTCCAAAATTAGGAATCTGTGGGTCCTCATGCATATTCTGTCCGACTCCATGTCCTACAAAATCTCTAACAACAGAATATCCGTTTTTTTCAACATATTTTTGAATCGCATGGGATATGTCAGAAAGCCTATATCCAACTTTTGCATATTTTATTCCCTCATAAAAACTTTGCTTAGTTACTTCTATCAACTTTAACTTATCTTCTGACACATTTCCGACAGGATAGGTCTTAGCACCATCTCCATAATAACCATCCACTATAGTTCCTATATCTATACTAATAATATCGCCATCTTTTAATTTTTTTAGTCCAGGAATTCCATGGACTACTTCTTCATTAATTGATGCACATATACTTCCAGGAAATCCGTTATATCCTTTAAATGCTGGTTCAGCTTTATGTTTGCGAATAAATTCTTCTGCCGCTTCGTCTAATTCTTTAGTAGTTATTCCCGGTTTAATAAGTTTTTGAAGAAAGGCATGGGTCTCAGATACTAGCCTCCCAGCCCTTCTCAACTTTTCTATTTCTCTTTTTGTCTTTAAAATTATCATTATTCTCCGCTCCCTAGCACGCTAACTATATCGGAGAATACTGCATCGATATCTTGCTCTCCGTTTATATCTACTAAAATACCTTTTTCACTGTAGTAATCTATAAGTGGTTTTGTTTGTTCTAAATAAACTTCTATTCTCTTTGTAACAGTTTCTTCAGTATCGTCTTTTCTTTGATGTAACTCTCCACCACAAGCATCACATATATTGTCTTTCTTTGGTGGGTTGAATTTAACATGATAAGTTTCTCCACACTCTTTACAAACTCTTCTACCTACAGCTCTTTCTATTAAATTCTCTTTACTTACGCTAATATTAAGAACTTTATCTAAGCTAACATTTAAGTTAGAAAGCTCTGTATCTAAGGCATCAGCTTGAGCTACTGTTCTAGGGAAACCGTCCAATAAGAATCCTTCTTTACAATCATCTTTCATAAGTCTATCTTTAACAATAGCTACTACAACTTCATCCGGAACTAAAAAACCCTTATCCATATATTCTTTAGCCTTCTTACCTAATTCAGTTCCTTCTTTAATATTTTTTCTAAAAATATCTCCTGTTGATATATGTGGTATATTATACTTCTTTACTATTTTAGAAGCCTGAGTTCCCTTACCTGCTCCAGGAGGTCCTAATAAAATTAATCTCAAACTAATCATCTCCTTAAGGAGTAATTTTAGCCGTTAAATTTATTTCAAGAATCCTTTATAGTGTCTCATTAGCATTTGTGCTTCAATTTGTTTCATAGTTTCAAGTGCAACACCAACAACAATTAGAAGTGCTGTACCTCCAAATCTAATATTTAAATTTGTAAATGAGAATATTAATGTTGGTATTGAAGCTATTAATGCTAATGAAATAGCTCCTACTAAAGTAATTTTTGATAAAACTCTATTTAAATACTCTGACGTTGGCTTTCCAGGTCTTATACCAGGAATAAATCCACCGTATTGCTTTAAGTTATTAGCATATTCAACTGGATTAAATTGTACTGCTGTATAGAAATATGTGAAGAAAATAATTAATAATACATTTAAAATTGAGTATATCCATACTCCTGGGTTACCAGCTATTGATAAATACTTGCTAACCCATGCTGAAAATCCTCCACGGAAGAAAAATGCTAATGTTTGTGGGAATGCAAGTATTGATTGAGCAAAGATTACAGGAATAACTCCTGCCATTAATACCTTTAATGGTATATGAGAACTTTGTCCGCCGTACATTTTTCTTCCCACAACTCTTTTTGCATACTGTACTGGTATTTTTCTTTGTCCTTGTTGTATAGCAACAACTCCGACAATTATAAACAATGCAAATACTAAGAATACAAGTACTTCGATAATGTTTACTTCTCCAGCTTTTAAAAGCCCATAAATTCTAGCAATTCCACCAGGCAATCTAGAAATTATACCTGTGAAAATAATAAGTGAAATACCGTTACCTATACCTTTATCTGTAATTTGCTCTCCTAACCACATTAGGAACGCTGTACCTGCTGTTAATGTTATTACTACAACAGAAACAGATAAGAAATCTTTACTTATCAACGCTTTATTAAAGAATCCTATACTATATCCTATAGCTTGAATTAAAGCTAACACAACTGTTCCATATCTTGTATATTGAGCTATTTTCTTTCTCCCATCATCTTGTCTCGCTATTTCCTCAAGTTTAGGAATTGCAATAGTTAATAGCTGCATTATGATCGATGCAGTTATATAAGGATAAATGTTCAAAGCAAATATCGTAAAATCTTTAAAGGCTCCCCCAGCCATTAAATCTAGGAAGTCTAGCACCCCAGCTCCTTTATCTGTAAACATACTTGCTATTACCGACTTATCAATAAAAGGAACAGGAATGTTAGCTCCTAATCTAAATATAACTAACATTAATAAAGTAAATAAGATTCTCTTTCTTAAGTCAGGAATTTTCCAAGCATTCCTTAAAGTTGATAACATGTTAAATCACCTCTACCTTTCCCCCATTAGCCTCTATCTTTTCAACAGCAGAGCTGCTGAATTTATGAGCTTTTACAGTAAGTTTTTTACTTAACTCACCATCTCCAAGTATTTTTACTCCATCTTGAAGCTTCTTGATAATGCCAGCTTCTTTTAGTAATTCTGGAGTTACTTCTGTTTCGTCTTCGAATCTATTTAAATCTTTTACATTAACAACAGTATATTTCTTAGCAAATATGTTAGTAAATCCTCTCTTTGGTAATCTTCTGTATAAAGGCATTTGGCCTCCCTCGAAACCTGGTCTTACTCCACCACCAGAACGTGAGTTTTGACCATCTTGTCCTCTACCAGAAGTTTTACCAAGGCCAGAAGCTCTACCTCTTCCTACTCTTTTACCTTTTTTTATGCTACCTTCACTTGGTCTTAACTCATGTAGTTTCATAACGGCACCTCCTTTTGACGATTTTACTATTCTACAACTTCTACCATGTGCTTTACTTTTTCAATCATACCTCTTGTTTGCGGAGTATCTTCTTTTTCCACAACTTGACCTATTTTCTTTAACCCTAGTGCTTCAACTGTTCTTCTTTGCTTTTCACTTTTTCCTATTTTACTTCTTAAAAGTTTTATTTTAATCTTAGCCAAGGTAATTCCCCCCTAACCTAATAACTCTTCTACTGATTTTCCTCTTAATTTCGCTACTTCTTCTGCTGTCTTTAATGAGTTTAGTCCTTCTATCGTAGCATTTACCATGTTTCTAGGGTTATTAGAACCTAATGACTTAGTTCTTATATCTCTAATTCCAGCTAACTCTAATACAGCACGAACTGGACCACCTGCAATAACTCCAGTACCTTCTTCAGCTGGTTTTAACAGAACTCTTGCTGCTCCGAATTCTCCTGTTATTTCATGTGGTATAGTAGTATTTACTATAGGTACTTTAATTAAATGTTTTTTAGCATCTTGAATTGCTTTTCTTATTGCATCAGGTATTTCTAATGCTTTAGCCATACCTACACCTACATGACCGTTTTCATCTCCAACAACAACTAATGCGCTAAATCTGAAGTTTCTACCACCTTTTACAACTTTAGTTACACGGTTTATATTAACAACTTTTTCTTTTAAGTCCAATTGACTTGCATCAATGCGTCCTCGTTGCATTCCTCTTCCCCTCCTTTGTTTTAAAATTTAAGTCCACCTTCTCTTGCACCTTCAGCAAGTTCTTTAACTCTTCCGTGGTATATATATCCACCTCTATCGAATACAACACTTTCAATGCCTTTCTCTAAAGCTCTTTTAGCTACAGTTTCTCCTACTAATTTAGCCGCTTCTTTTTTAGTTAATGAATCAGCTTTTTCTTTAATGTCTTTATCTAAAGTAGAAGCAGCAACTAATGTATGACCTGATACATCATCAATTATTTGTGCATATATATGATTTAAGCTTCTAAAAACATTAAATCTAGGTCTTTCAGGAGTACCATAGATTTTTTTTCTTATTTTTCTATGTCTTTGCACTCTTTTTTTGTTTTTATCTACTTTTTTTATCACCCATGCTCACTCCTTTCCTATTATTTAGCTGCCTTACCTTCTTTACGTCTTACTACTTCTCCCTCGTATCTTATACCTTTACCTTTGAAAGGCTCAGGTTTTCTTAATTCTCTAATTACAGCCGCATAGTTACCAACTTTTTGTTTGTCTATACCTTTTACTATAATTTTTGTATTTGAAGGAACTTCAGTTTCAATTCCCTCTGGGTCTTCCATTTCAACTGGGTGTGAGAAACCTAAGTTCAGTACTAATTTCTTACCTTGTTTTTGAGCACGGTATCCTACACCAACAATTTCTAAAGTTTTAGTATAACCTTTAGTTACACCTTCTATCATATTAGAAATCAAAGTTCTAGTTAATCCATGTAAAGACTTATGCTTTTTATTTTCTGTAGGTCTTTTAACCGTCATTACATTTTCTTCCATTTCAATAATCATATCTCTTGATAGCTGTTGTTCTAATTGACCCATAGGTCCTTTCACTACTATATAATTATTATCGTCTAGTTTGATATCTACTCCATCAGGGATATTAATTGGTTTTAAACCTATCCTTGACATGCCTGCACCTCCTATTCCTTAGATCGTGTCTTTTCTTACTATTACCATACATAGCAAAGAACTTCTCCGCCTACACCTTCTTTTCTAGCATGCTTATCAGTTAATATACCTTTAGATGTAGACATAATTGCTATTCCTAAACCACCTAAAACTTTTGGTATTTCGTCTTTCTTAGCGTAAACTCTAAGTCCTGGCTTAGATATTCTCTTAAGTCCAGTTATTACCTTTTCGTTACCATTTACATACTTAAGTTCTACTCTTAAAATACCTTGTTTACCATCATCTATTACATTAAATCCTTTAATATATCCTTCATCTAATAAAATTTGAGCGATAGCCTTTTTAATATTTGAAGCTGGAACATCAACAGTCTCGTGTCTAGCGTTGTTACCATTTCTTATTCTTGTTAGCATATCCGCAATTGGATCAGTCATTACCATGAGAGTTTACCTCCTTCCATCTAAACAATATGTTATTACCAGCTCGCTTTTTTAACTCCAGGTATCTGTCCTTTGTAAGCTAGTTCTCTAAAGCATATACGGCAAATACCAAACTTTCTTAGGTAACCATGTGGTCTACCGCATATTCTACATCTATTGTACTTTCTTGTACTATATTTCGGCTTTCTTTGTTGTTTTACCTTTAAAGCTTTTCTAGCCACTTTTTTCCCTCCTTTTTACTTTTTAAAGGGCATCCCTAATAAAGCTAATAACTCTCTCGCTTCTTCGTCTGTCTTAGCTGTTGTAACTACAATTATGTCCATACCCCTAACTCTATCAACTTTATCGTACTCTATTTCAGGGAAAATTAATTGCTCTTTAATCCCTAATGCATAGTTACCTCTTCCATCAAATGCAGTAGGTGAAACCCCTCTGAAGTCTCTAACCCTTGGAAGAGCTATATTAACTAATTTATCTAAGAAATGATACATTCTTTCTCCTCTTAAAGTAACTTTACATCCAACTGGCATTCCTTCACGAATCTTGAAGTTTGATACTGATTTTTTAGCTCTAGTAACAGCTGGTTTTTGACCAGAAATTAGAGCTAACTCTTCTATAGCAGCTTCGAATGATTTTGGATTTTCCTTAGCATCTCCAATCCCCATGTTGATAACAATTTTCTCTAATTTAGGAACTTCCATAATGTTATCGTATTTAAATTTCTCCATTAATGCCGGAATAACTTCTTTGTTGTATTTTTCTTTTAAACGCGCTGTCATTTTGTGACCTCCTTTCACACAGTGCTATTAGTCTAGAACTTCACCGCATTTTTTACAAACTCTAACCTTATTTCCGTTATCTAATAATTTATGTCCTATTCTTACTCCTTGCTTACATTTATCACAATATATCATCACGTTTGATACGTGTATTGGACCCTCTTGATGAATAATTCCTCCTTGTTGTAATTGAGGATTTGGTCTTTGGTGCTTAGTTACCATGTTAGCACCTTCAACTATAACTCTGTCTTTCTTAGGTATAGCAGTTAGCACTTTTCCTTTTTTACCTTTATCTTTACCTGCTATTACTACTACTGTATCCCCTTTCTTTACATGCATTGATTACACCTCCTCTTATAATACTTCTGGTGCCAATGAAATAATTTTCATGAACTTTCCGTCTCTAAGTTCTCTTGTTACCGGACCGAATATACGTGTACCTACTGGTTGTTTATCATCTTTTATAATAACCGCTGCATTTTCATCGAACTTAATGTAGCTACCATCTTCTCTTCTAATACCTTTATTAGTTCTAACTATAACTGCTTTAACTACTTGACCTTTTTTTACAACACCTCCAGGTGTTGCACTTTTAACACTAGCTACCACTATATCTCCAATGTTAGCATATCTTCTATTCGAACCACCTAAAACTCTAATAACTAATAGTTCTTTAGCTCCTGAGTTATCAGCTACTTTTAATCTTGATTCATTCTGAACCATTTAACACCCTCCCTTCACTAGCTGTAAGGATTATTTAGCTTTTTCTACTATTTCAACCAATCTCCATCTCTTTTGTCTTGATAATGGTCTAGTTTCCATAATTTTAACCTTATCTCCTACTCTACACTCATTCTTTTCATCATGTGCTTTAAATTTAGTTGTTCTTTTAACTTGCTTTCCGTATAAAGGATGTGAAACAAAAGTTTCTACAGCAACAACTATAGTTTTATCCATTTTATCACTTACTACGCGTCCAACTCTAGTCTTTCTATTTCCTCTAGCCAATTTAATAGCCCTCCTTTCTGGTAACTACTATGCATTAACTTTTTTCAATTCTCTTTCTCTCAAAACGGTTTTTATACGAGCTATATCTTTTCTAACAGCTTTAATTCTCATTGGATTATCAAGTTGACCAGTAGCTAATTGAAATCTCAAGTTGAATAGTTCTGACTTGAATTCAGCTAATTTTTCGTTTAATTCCTGCTCAGTCATTTGACGTAATTCACTAGCTTTCATCAGCTTCACCACCCTTTTCAGTTGCATCTTCACGAGTCACGAATTTACATTTGATTGGTAACTTGTGAGATGCTAATCTCATAGCCTCTCTAGCAACATCCTCAGGTATTCCAGCCATCTCGAACAAGATTCTTCCTGGTTTAACTACTGCTACCCAGTACTCTGGTGAACCTTTACCTTTACCCATACGAACTTCAGCTGGCTTTCTAGTAACCGGTTTATCCGGGAATACTTTTATCCAGATTTTTCCGCCTCTTTTAACGTGTCTTGTCATAGCTCTTCTGGCTGCTTCTATTTGATTTGAAGTTATCCAAGCTGGCTCTAATGCTTGTAATCCAAACTCTCCGTAAGTCACTTTGTTACCTCTAGTAGCTTTCCCTTTCATTCTTCCTCTATGAACTCTACGACGTTTTACTCTTTTAGGCATTAACATAAGTCTTCATCCTCCTTCCTAACGGAATATCCTATCTTTTTTTGCTAGCTTTTTTATTTTCACCTTTGTTATCCACTACTTTTTTTGGTAGAACTTCTCCTTTATAAATCCAAACCTTTACGCCTATCTTTCCGTATGTTGTATCAGCTTCTGCAAAACCATAATCGATATCCGCTCTTAATGTTTGTAAAGGTATAGTTCCTTCACTGTATCTTTCTGTTCTAGCCATGTCAGCACCATTAAGTCTTCCTGATACAGAAGTTTTAATACCTTTTGCACCCGCGCGCATAGCTCTTTGAATTGATTGCTTCATAGCTCTTCTGAAAGAAATTCTTCTCTCAATTTGACTTGCTATATTTTCTGCTACTAACTGAGCATCTTTCTCTGGAGTCTTAACTTCCTCTACGTTAACTATTATCTTCTTACCTGTTAATTTTTCAAGCTCTTTCCTTAATTGTTCTACGCCCGAACCACCTTTTCCGATTACCATTCCAGGCTTAGCTGTATAAATGTTAATTTTTACTCTGTTAGCCGCTCTTTCAATTTCTATTTTTGAAATCCCTGCAATATATAGTTTAGTTTTTATATGTTCACGGATTTTGTGATCCTCAATCAGATAATCTGAAAAGTTTTTATTATCAGCATACCATTTTGAATCCCAGTCCTTAATTACTCCAACTCTTAATCCATGTGGATTTACTTTCTGACCCATTAATTTCCCTCCTTTTCTAGTCTCTTTCTTTAACAACTACACCTACGTGACTTGTTCTCTTTAATATTTGATACGCTCTACCTTGAGCTCTTGGTCTCCATCTTTTAAGTGTTGGTCCTTGATTCGCGTACACTTCTGATATATATAAGTTATCTCTATCCATATCGAAGTTGTTTTCTGCATTCGCTACAGCTGACTTAACTACTTTTTCTAAAACTCTAGCACCTTTTCTAGGTGTGAACTTTAATATTGCAAGCGCTTCATCAACCTGCTTACCTCTCACTAAGTCAGCAACTGGTTTTACTTTTCTTGGCGAAATTCGTACATACTTAGCTATTGCTCTAGCTTCCACTTAAGGCCCCTCCTTTCGTCTATTTAACTCCTGTTGATTTTTCAGATTTATCCGCGTGACCTCTATACGTTCTTGTTGGCGCAAACTCTCCTAACTTATGACCAACCATATCTTCCGTTATATATACAGGTACATGTTTTCTACCATCATGAACAGCTATTGTGTGACCAATCATTTCCGGGAATATCGTCGAACGACGTGACCAAGTTTTAATAACCTTCTTTTCGCCTTTTTCATTTAACGCTTTAACCTTCTTCATCAAGTGCTCGTCGCAAAATGGTCCTTTCTTTAATGATCTACCCATTCTAAATCCTCCTTTCAGCCTATATTGCACCTATTATGCCACTCTACTATCACTTATATTATTTACGGTTTCTTCTTCTAACAATAAACTTATCAGATTTTTTATTTTTCTTACGAGTTTTATATCCAAGTGTTGGTTTACCCCAAGGAGTAACAGGGCTCGGTCTACCAATTGGAGCTCTACCCTCACCACCACCGTGTGGATGGTCATTAGGGTTCATAACACTACCTCTAACTGTAGGTCTGATACCCATATGTCTCTTTCTACCCGCTTTACCTACTGTAATATTTTCATGGTCTATATTTCCTACTTGACCTATTGTAGCTCTACACTCAACATGAATCATTCTAACTTCGCCTGATGGAAGTTTAACTTGTGCATATTTGCCTTCTTTAGCTACTAATTGAGCTGAGTTACCAGCTGATCTAACCAACTGTCCACCTTTTCCTGGTTTTAACTCTATATTATGAATTGTTGTACCCACTGGAATACTTCTAAGTGGTAATGCATTACCTATTTTAATATCAACATTTTCCCCTGATTCTATAATATCTCCAACTTTTAACTTGTATGGTGCGATTATATACCTTTTTTCTCCGTCAGCATAGTGAATTAGAGCTATGTTAGCAGTTCTATTCGGATCATACTCTATAGCTGCTACTTTTCCAGGCACACCATCTTTATTTCTTTTAAAATCTATAATTCTATACTTCCTTTTTACTCCTCCACCTCTATGACGAACAGTTATTTTACCTTGTGAATTCCTTCCAGCTTTCTTTGTTAGAGGAGCTAAAAGTGATTTTTCTGGCTCTTTCTTTGTGATTTCCTCAAAAGTGGAAACCGTCATCTGTCTCAAACCCGGTGAAGTAGGCTTAAACTTTTTAATACCCATTTCTGTTCCCTCCTTCTAACTTAAGTCTACATCCTACATTCCTTCAAAGAACTCGATACCTTTACTATCTTCCGTAAGTTTTACTATGGCTTTTTTCCAACTAGCTCTTCTTCCTTGATGTACTCCCATTCTTTTCATCTTACCGTTCATATTCATAGTATTAACTTTATCCACTTTCACATCAAAGATTTGTTCAATCGCATTTTTAATTTCTGTCTTGTTAGCTTTTTTATCCACAACGAAAGTATATTTTCCGTCTGCCATATCATCCATACTTTTTTCAGTTATAACCGGTTTAATGATTATATCGTGTGGGTTACGCATTATGCATACACCTCCTCCACTTTCCTTACAGCTGCTTTCGTGATAACAAATGAGTCATATTTTAATATATCATAAACGTTTAATGTGTTTACTAAAGTAGTTTCAACTCCTGAAATGTTTCTTGCTGATTTAACTACATTTTCATCTTTTTCATCTAAAACTATAAGCACTTTTTTATTTGAGTTTATATTCTTCAAGATATTAACCATATCTTTAGTTTTTGGCTCATTCATTTTAAGCTCATCTAAAACTACAAGCTCATCATTTTGTACTTTTGAACTTAAAGCCGATTTCATAGCTAATCTTTTAACTTTCTTAGGTATTCTGTAGCTATAATCTCTTGGCTTTGGTGCAAATACTACACCACCACCAGTCCAGTGTGGAGCTCTTATACTACCTTGACGCGCTCTACCTGTTCCTTTTTGTCTCCAAGGCTTTCTTCCTCCACCTCTTACTTCTGTTCTAGTTCTAGCTGATTGAGTACCTTGTCTTTTATTTGCAAGTTGATTCTTAACTACTTCATATAAAACATGCTCATTAACTTCTACTCCGAATACAGAATCGCTTAACTCGATATCTCCAATCTGTTCTCCTGACACGTTATATAAAGCTACCTTAGGCATAATTAGTCCTCCTTTCTACCGAAGCTTATTTAGACACTTTAACTGATTCTTTTATAGTTAACAGTCCACCCTTTGGACCTGGAACTGCTCCTTTAACTAGCAATAAATTTCTTTCAACATCTACTTTTACTACTTCTAAGTTTTGAACAGTAACCTTTTTATGACCCATGTGTCCTGGCAACTTTTTAGATTTAAATACTCTTGATGGATACGCAGATGCTCCCATTGAACCTACCGCTCTATGATATTTAGAACCATGAGTTTCTGGTCCTCTTGATTGATTATGTCTTTTAATAACACCTTGGAATCCCTTACCTTTTGAAATTCCCGTGATATCTACTTTTTCTCCTTCTTCGAATATGTCAACTTTAATTTCTTGTCCTACTTCATACTCATCTAAATTTTCCACTCTAAATTCTTTTAAATACTTTTTGTAAGCAACATCCGCTTTATCAAAATGCCCTTTCATTGGCTTGTTAAGTTTCTTTTCTTTAACATCCTCAAAACCAATTTGGATTGCGTTATATCCCTCTTTTTCTTCAGTTCTCTTTTGAACAACAGTTACTCCTTTTGTCTCAATAACTGTCACTGGTACAACCGTACCATCCTCTTTGAAAACTTGAGTCATTCCAACTTTTCTACCTAAAATACCTTTCATTTTATACACCTCCTGTTTTCTTACAGCGGATTACACCCAAAGTGCAATCATACTAAGCAGAGTGTGTAAAATTAACAACTTCTCCACTTAATATCAATTACTATAATTTTATTTCAATGTCAACACCAGCAGGTAGATTTAATCTCATTAGAGAATCTACTGTTTTTGGTGTAGGATTAGTAATGTCGATTAATCTTTTATGAGTTCTTTGTTCGAACTGCTCTCTAGAGTCTTTATACTTGTGAACTGCCCTTAAGATTGTGATTACTTGTTTTTCAGTTGGTAATGGTATTGGTCCTGATACATTAGCACCTGTTCTTTTAGCTGTTTCTACAATTTTTTGCGCTGATGTATCTAATAATTCATGGTCATATGCTTTTAGTCTGATTCTTATTTTTTGCTTTCCACTTGCTTTATTAGCCATTTCAAAATTCCCTCCTTTACTATCGCATGTTTATACATACACAACATACGACATGGGATTGCCAATACACTCAACCGGGTGTGTTGAATTGTTCCAAAAAATTTAATGGCAATACCAGTCGCCCCATTTTAAACGGGACATACTCAGCAAAAATTACCTGATTCTCATCAGCAACCTTTTGCCTCATTGCATGTAAGTAGCATACTTTAATATTTTAACTTATATCCAAGTAAAACTCAAGACCTTATAACATTTTTTTCAGATTATTTTTTTACATTTTGTTAATAAAGCCAAGATATTAAAAGAAGGGAAAGTCCCTTCTTTTAATATCTTTTTTTAAATTACTCAATGATTTCAGTTACAACACCAGCACCTACAGTTCTTCCACCTTCACG
>NZ_ARZA01000090.1 GCF_000387765.1 Caldisalinibacter kiritimatiensis | reverse complement strand
ATAAATTATTTAGTCCTTTCATTACACCTATTTTACAATGTTCGTATGTTAGACCACCTTGATAATAAGCTATATAAGGTTCTCGTATAGGGGCATCTGCACTCAATTCTATTGATGAGCCTTGGATAAATGCTCCTGCAGCCATTATAACTTGATTTTCATAGCCAGGCATATCCCAAGGTTCTGGTAGTACATAAGAATCAACTGGAGATGCACTTTGAATACCTTGGCAGAATTTAATTACTCTCTCTTTATTTTCAAACACAATTCCTTGTATAATATCACTTCTAGAGTCGTTTATATCAGGAACTACTTTAAAACCTAGGTCTTTAAAAACTATAGCTGCTAGTAATGCACCTTTTAAAGCTTCTGAAACAACATGTGGCGCTAAAAATAACCCCTGCAATGTACTTCTTGTTGTTCCGAAAGTTAATCCTATCTCCTTACCTACTCCAGGTGCTGAATGTCTAAAAGCTATTAATTCTATAATATCTTTTTTACCAACTATGTAACCTCCAGTTAAAGCTATACCTCCACCTGGATTTTTTATCAATGAACCAACTACTACATCAGCTCCTACATCAGTAGGTTCATATTTTTCTATAAATTCTCCATAACAGTTATCAACCATACATATTATATTTTTGTTATAAATTTTAATTTTTTCAATTGCATATTTAATATCATCAACAGTTAGAGCTTTTCTGTCGCTATATCCTGTTGACCTTTGTATAAGTATAAGCTTTGTATTTTTTGATATGTTTTTAATAACTTCATCTATATTAATATTACCGTTTTTGTCTAAATCAACTTCTTTATACTTAATGCCGTATTCAATTAAAGAACCTTTAGTATTGCCTTTAATACCTATCACTGTTTGTAATGTATCATAAGGACTACCAGTTATAGAAATCATTTCGTCATTTGGTTTTAATAGTCCCGACAAAGTTAAAGTAATTGCGTGAGTTCCTGACATTATAGTGGGTCTCACTAGCGCATCTTCAGTATTAAATACATATGAATATACCTCTTCTACCTTTTCTCTACCTATATCGTCATAACCATACCCAGTTGTCCAGTTGAAGTGTGTAGCATCTAACTTTGCTCTTTGCATAGCATTTAGTACTTTATATTGGTTATATTCTTTTATTTTATCAATATGTTGAAATTTTTCCTTTACAAGTTCTTCTTTGGCCATAACGTATTCTATTACCTCTTTTTTCAAACCAAATTGTTTACATAATAATTTTATCGTATCGTTACACATTCTTTTCACCTTCTATCTTTTGTATTATATAGATTACTAAATATCTTCTGTATTTTAACATAAACATTCATTTAGTTCAATCATTATTATTGCATAATGGACATATACCCTCTTTTTGCATTTTTATACGTAATAATATTGGTGCTGTGTTTACTCCAATAAAAAAACCTTCTTTTATTCCCACTCTTCTGCCAAGAGCATACCCTATGAGAAAAATAAATATACTAATGATAATATAAGTTGTGATATCCACCTTAACTCCTCCGTAGCAAATAATATTCTAATAACTCAAATAATAAAATTATAATAAGTCCGTATACTAATTTTACAATACTGAGCTTATATTCAATTAGCAATAAAATTATAATAACTAGGGTAGATTCTACTTTACCTAAAATAATTACAAAATTATGGGATTTATATCTTATATCTTTAGACATGTCTATATAGTCATCTATTAGTTGTATAATTAATATTAAAATAAATGAAGATAGCATTTCTTTGTATCCAATTAGTAGAATGCCTAAAATAGTTACTATAATTGATTCATGATATCCTTTTAAACCTAAAGGCAATGTTCTATTGATATTAGAGAACATTCCAATTATATATGAACTAATAAATAAAGAAACAGCTAATTTTGCATTTAGTAAACAAGAAAATGAAAATATTATTAAGCAATACGCTAATATCCCCCTACCTGATTTTTTTATAAACTTATTTAAAAATGAATTATCTAAATCCTGAAAGTCATCCATCAACTTAATAGTTAAAGCAGTGAATAACATACAGAAAAATACATTCAAATTAAAGTGAGTTAACAACAAATTTTTTCACCTCATAAAAGCCTTGCTTGTAAAGAGCAGATATTGGAATCCAATATACATCTTTATCAATTATATTTTTAAATTTGGTTAATGTGTCTTTATTTTTTTCTAAATCAATTTTGTTAATTAGCAAAGCATAATTATTTATTGTTTTACCAAAATCTATTAATTGTCTATCAATAAGTGAAAGAGTTTTGCTATTATGTAATGTGGTAATATCAATGATGTGTAATATTATATGTGATTCATTTAAGTATTCTAGTGTTTGAGCTATTGCATTTCTAATTTCTTTATTTGGATGTATACCATCAATTAAACCAGTAGTATCGATTAGTTTCACTTCTTTTTTTCCTTTAAATATTGGTATTTTTAGAGTTAGTTTTTGTAAGCGAAGAGTTTTATGAGCTTCATTAGAAACTAACGATTTTCTAGCTATATTTAAAGACATTTCCTTTGTTAAAATCTTACCACTTGGATATTCTACTTTTATTAGAACTTTATTAACTCCTAAAAATTCAGCAAAATTTAAGAAAAATGTTGTTTTTCCTACATTTGTATTACCTAAAATTAAAGCTTTTATCAATATTTACCCTCTCCTTCAATATCTTCGGCTTTTATTAATAAAAGGTCACTTTTGGATATAAAAGATTTTTTTTGTAGTCTAACTGCTTGTTTTCTAATTGCTCTTTCTATAATATTTCTTACTAATCTCGCATTACCACTGTTTTCTGAATTATTCTGATATATAATTATTTGTTTTAGTTTTTCTATGCTTTTATTAGTAAGCGTGTATTCTCTTTCTTCTGCAATTTTTTTGGCAATTTTAATTAATTCGTTAACATTATAATCTTTAAATTCAACATGTATTGGAAATCTAGATTTTAGTCCAGGGTTAGTTCTTAAAAACATTTCCATTTCATCACAATAACCTGCCAATATTAAAACTAAATTTTCTTTATTATCTTCCATTGCTTTAACAAGTGCATCGATTGCTTCTTTTCCAAAGTCTTTTTCTCCACCTCTAGCTAATGAATATGCTTCATCTATAAACAATATTCCTCCCATAGCTTTGTTAACTTGTTGTTTTACCTTAATAGCGGTATGTCCTATATACTCACCAACAATATCAGCTCTTTCTATTTCAATTAAATGACCTTTTTGTAATATTCCCATGTTTTTTAAAATTCTTCCCAGTAATCTTGCAACGGTTGTTTTTCCAGTTCCAGGGTTACCCTTAAATATCATATGCAATACTATTGGCTCAGTACGTAGATTTTCTTTTTTACGTTTTTCTTGAATTTCTATAAAAGCACGTATTTCATTTATTAAGTTTTTTACGTTTTGTAACCCAACTAATTTATTTAGCTCTGTTATTACATCTTCAAGTGTTTCTATTTGTTTATCTTTTGGTTTGATAGATTGTACTGCTTTACTATCATATAGTTGCTCAAATGTTGTATTTAGACTCACTTTACCAAGTCTGTATAAAGATATAATTTCTTCATTAACTTTATTAGCCATAAAATCACCTCATATAATATATGGGAGAGATGCTTTAAAATATGTACTATTTATAATTTATGCAATAGATTACTAAAACGTTAAAAAAAAGAACCTTTAAGTTTTACCTCAAAGGTTCTTTATAATTTTTATACTAATTATTATTGTTCTTTAACACTATTATCTTTTATACTACTCTTGTTCATTATACTAACTGGTTTATTTGGAGTAATAGTTGAAATAGCATGTTTATATATTAAATTTTGTTTACCTTCACTTTCTAATACAATAGTATAATTGTCAAATCCTTTTACTGCCCCCTTTAATTGATAACCATTAACTAAATAAATAGTTATACTTATATTTTCTTTTCTAACTTTGTTTAAAAAACTATCTTGTAAATTAATATTATTTTTCAAAATAATCCCCTCCACTAGTTATATCTTTAAAAAATGTATTATTATTAAGTTTTTTAGAAACATAGCTTAATATAGCTTTACATGCCTTATCATTATCGTCATATAAGTCTAAATTTATCCATTTTATTCTTTTATCTCGTCTAAACCAGGTTATCTGTCGCTTTGCAAATCTTCTAGTATCTCTTTTTAATATTCTAATCGCTTCTTTGTATGTATATTCGTTGTTGAAGTATTTTATTATTTCTTTATATCCTAAACCTTGTAGTGCAGTTGAATCGGGTCTATATCCCATTTTTAATAAATTTTTAACTTCATCAAGTAAACCTTCTTTTATCATTAATTCTACACGTTTATTGATTCTATCATACAATTTTTTACGATTCATTGTTAAACCTATGAAGGCTAATTCGAAAGTAGGGTTTGGTTTTCTAAAGTTTTTGTTGTATTCAGACATTGGTTTTCCTGTTTCGTGATAGACTTCTAGCGCTCTTATTATTCGTTTTCTATCATTAATGTGAATTTTATTAGCTGATTTTGGGTCAATCTTTTTTAATTTTTCGTGAAGGTATTCATTACCATGAATTTCTGCTAATTCATTATATTTATTTCTAAGTTTAGGATTTGAAATAGCTTTTGTGAAATCTAAATCATATACTATTGAGTTTACATATAAACCTGTACCTCCAACTAACATAGGTAATTTCTTTTTATTTAAAATTTCATCTATGCACTCTTTGGCTTTTTTTTGATAGTCCGATACTGTAAATTTTTCATTAGGATAAACAATATCAATTAAATAATGCTTAACACCTTCTTTCTCTTGTTCTTTTATTTTAGCAGTACCTATATCCATGTGTTTATATATTTGCATAGAGTCAGCTGAAATTATTTCAGCATTTAATCTCTTAGCAATCTCAATTGATATTGATGTTTTTCCCACGGCTGTTGGTCCAACTAATAGAATTAAAGGTTTTTTTTTCATGATAATCATCCTTTATTGTATTCTCTTAAATTTTTTTTCTATTTCGTATTTTGACATTTTGATTATAACGGGTCTTCCATGGGGACATGTATATGGATTATCAGCTTTTCTAAGGTCTTTTAATAACCGTTCTATTTCAATGTTTTCAATTTTATCTCCTGCTTTTATAGCACTAGTACATGCCATTTTCATTATTTTTTCAATTCGTAGTTGATAGCTATTTTTAATATTATCTTGGATTTTGTCTAGTATATCCATGAATAGCTGTTTAGACTTTGGTTTACCAAATAACATAGGTACACTTCTTATTATAACTGAGTTTGTACCAAAACCTTCTATTCTAAATCCTAGCTTATTAAATATATCTATATTATCTTTAACCACTTGATATTCGCTATGAGTTAAATTAATAATTTCAGGTGCTAAAAGCTCCTGGATAGTAACAGTTTGGTTTTCGAATTCTTTTTTATATTTTTCATACATTATTCTTTCATGAGCTGCATGTTGGTCAATTATATAAAAAACTTCATCGTTACTATCTTCTGCTAATATATATGTGCCAAATAGAATTCCTATGATTTTCATATCAGGTATCTTTTTAATTGAAGTTTGTTGTTTTTTTTCAATTGCATTGATTGGGATATTACTATTAGATAAACCTGTGTTATCAATAATATTTTTAACAAATTTACTTTGTTTATCCTTGATTTGTGATTTATTATTTGTATACTCTACAGACTCAATAGTATCAGCTGAATAATTTATACTACTTCTATCCTGTACTACATCAGTGCTATTCATAAAATCGATATTATCTTTTGTATGGTCCTCAATTACTAAAAGATTGTCATCACTAGGTTTTGAATTAACGTCAGTATCTTCAATCAAATCTATGATTTTTTGTTGTTTTACTTCTTCTTTTTTATCTTTTGAATTAATTGTAACACTAGGTATTAAATTTTTTTCTTCTAAAGCAACTTTTATTGATTTAGAAAGTATATATTTCAATATTGATTCATTTTTAAATCTTATTTCAATTTTAGTGGGATGGACATTTGCATCTATATTTTTTGCATTTGTATCTATATAAAGTATACACACTGGATATTTATTAATTGGAATTAAAGATTTATATTCATTTTCTAATGTCTTAGATAACAACCTACTTTTAATAAATCTACCATTCACATAGAAATATTGAAAATTTCTATTTCCTCTAGTATATGATGGTTTTGCTATGTAACCATCTATTTTAATATCATCACCATTATAATTTATTTTAATCAAAGAATCCGCAAATTCTTTGCCATAAAGACTATATATAGTTGAGTAAATATCACCATTGCCAGGTGTTTTTAATATTAGTTTATTGTCTTTTATATATTTGAATGCAATATTAGGATTTCCTAGTGCTAGTCTATAAATGGTTTCACTTATATGCGATGATTCAGCATTATCACTTTTTAAGAACTTTTTTCTTACTGGAGTATTGTAAAATAAGTTTTTTACAATTACAGTTGTTCCTTTAGGACATCCAACTTCCTTATTAGAAATAATTTCACCGCCGTGAACATCTACCTGTCTACCACTTAAACTATCCTTTGTTTTGCTTAGAAGTTGAACTTGTGCTACTGATGCGATACTAGCTAAGGCTTCACCTCTAAAGCCTAAAGAGGTAATCCTTTCTAAATCTTCTACTTTTTTTATTTTACTAGTACTATGTCTTAAAAATGCTAATTTTATATCATCGTTTATTATTCCTGTACCGTTATCTGTAACTCTTATATATTTTTTACCTCCGTTGACAATTTCAATACTAATTGAAGTTGCTTGTGCGTCAATTGAGTTTTCCACCAGTTCTTTCACTACTGAAGCGGGTCTTTCTACTACTTCTCCTGCTGCAATTTTGTTTATGGTGTTATTATCTAGTATTTGAATCCTACTTCTCATTTATATCGCTCCTATAACTTTTTTGCTTCTTGACTGAGTTTATATAAGATATTTAATGAATCTAGTGGAGTGAGTTGCATTGGGTCAATATCTTTTAATTTTTTTATGATATCATTTTGCTTCATACTAAATAAATTCAATTGATAATTGCTACTTTGCGCTTCTTCCTCTATTGAACTGGATTGTTTATTTTCTTCAACAACTTCCTGCTTAGTAACTGCTATATTGTCTCTATTTAAGTTTTTTTCTTCTAGTTCTTTTAAGATTTCCTTAGCTCTTTCTATTACTTGATTTGGTACCCCTGCTAGTTTTGCTACTTCAATACCATAACTACGGTTTGCTCCACCACTTACAATTTTTCTTAAGAAAACAATATCGTCTCCTTCTTCTTTAACTAATATCCTATAATTTTTAACTCCTTCGACTCTATTTTCTAATTCAGTTAATTCATGATAATGAGTAGCAAATAAAGTTTTAGCTCCTAGTTTATATTTATCACTAATGAATTCTACAACTGCTTTAGCTATACTTAAACCATCATAAGTGCTAGTACCTCTCCCAATTTCATCTAAAATTAATAAACTATTCTTGGTTGCATTATTTAATATATTAGCCACTTCGCTCATCTCCACCATAAAAGTACTTTGTCCCTGAGAAAGGTCATCGGATGCTCCAACTCTTGTAAATATTTTATCAACAATAGCAATATTCGCTTCGGTAGCAGGTACAAAACTACCAATATGAGCCATTAAGACTATTAATGCTACTTGTCTCATATAAGTAGACTTTCCTGCCATGTTAGGTCCAGTAATTATAGAAATTCTATTGTCATTGTTATTTAATAATGTATCATTAGGTATAAACAATTCACCGTTTAACATCTTTTCAACTACAGGGTGTCTACCTTCTTTAATATCAACTACTCCATTGTTATTTAACTTAGGCTTTACATAATTGTTTTTGTAAGCTACCTGAGCTAATGAGTTAAGAACATCTATAGTTGCTATTGTTTTTGCAGTTTTTTGGATTCTTTTTAATTGTGCTCTAATACTATCTCTTATTTTTACAAAAAGTTCATACTCTAAGTTCATACTACGTTCTTCAGCACCAAGGATTTTAGCTTCCATCTCTTTAAGTTCAGGTGTTATATATCTTTCACTATTAGCTAATGTTTGTTTACGAGTGTAATTTTCAGGCACTAAATCAAGATAAGATTTAGTAACTTCAATATAATAACCAAATACTTTATTATAACCTACTTTTAGTTTCTTTATGCCCGTTCTACTTCTTTCACTTTCTTGTAGCTTTGATAACCATTCTTTTCCTTTATTAGATGCTTCTCTTAACTCGTCTAATTCTATATTATAACCACTTTTTATTATTCCACCTTCTTTAATTGTTACAGGTGGGTCATCAAGAATTGAAGCATCTATTAGTTTATGTATATCTTCTAAAGTATCTAATTCATTATGTATATGATTTAATACTTGTGAGTTTACAATACTCAGACTTGATTTTAGACTTGGTAGGACAGAAATAGAGTTTTTTAAAGAAATTAAGTCCCTAGCATTGCAGCTTCCGTAAACGACTTTTCCCATAAGCCTTTCAATATCATATACTTTATCTAATAAACCTTTTATTTCATCCATTAGTAATAGATTATTAGTTAATTCATCTACAGCATCTAACCTTTTATTTATTTCTGAACTATCAATCAGAGGTTCTTCAATCCATCTTTTTAGTAATCTACCTCCCATGGCTGTAGATGTTTTATCTAATAGCCATAATAGAGAACCTTTTTTACTCTTACCTCTAATAGTTTCTGTTAGTTCCAAATTACGTCTTGTACTAATATCCATCATCATGTATTTATTAATAGTATAGTTCTTTATACTATTGATATGTTCAAGTGCTATTTTTTGAGTCTCTTTCACATATTCAATCAAAGCACCAGTAGATACTATAGAATGGTTCTTACTTTTTAGCCCATATCCTTCTAAAGATATAACTTTAAGTTGATTCTTTATCGTCTCTTCAGAAGTATCAATATCAAAAGCCCAGTCATAATATCGGTTTATAAATGTATTAAATCTATTCTCTATATCTTTTACTAATTCACTATAATTAAAAAAATTACTATTAGCTATAATTTCAGTTGGTTGGATTTTAGATAATTCATCCATTAAAGAACTAAACAAATCTCTTTGAGTTTTGTGAATTTCTGTCGTATAAAGGTCACCAGTCGAAATATCTACATAAGAGATACCTACTCCTATGTCATCAATATATAAGCAGCATAAATAGTTATTACTTTTTTCATCTAATATATTTAGATCAGTTATTGTACCAGGAGTAATAATTCTTACTACATCTCTTTTTACAATTCCCTTAGCTTTTGCAGGGTCTTCTATCTGTTCACAAATAGCAACCTTATAGCCTTTTTCGACTAATTTTGCAATATACGAATCTGCTGAGTGAAAAGGTACACCGCACATTGGCGCTTTTTTACCTTTACCACAATCTCTACTAGTAAGGGTTATTTCTAGTTCTTTTGAAGCGGTAATAGCATCATCAAAAAACATTTCATAGAAGTCTCCTAATCTAAAGAAAAGAATTGTATCTTTATATTTTTCTTTTATATCCATATATTGTTGCATCATAGGTGTAAGCTTTGCCACATCAATTCCCTCCAGTTAAAGGTTCATATTATATATTATAACACAAATATACTTATAAGAATGTAAAATAGGCCAAAATCATAGACTTTGGCCTATATAAGCATTATTTATTAATAAGTTCACCTTCTAGATAAAATGTTTTAGGTGTCGTGATTTTTACATTTACTAATTTTGAAATAAGTTCTTTTTTACCTTTAAAATGAACTAATTTATTAGTTCTTGTTCTTCCGGTTAAAACAGACTTATCATTTTTACTAACTCCTTCTACTAATACTTCTACAACTTGGTTTTTTAGTTTCTTATTATTCTCAAAAACTATAGGAGTTAAAGTGTCAAGTAACCTTTGAAATCTTCTCTTCTTTATAGCATCAGGTACTTGATTTTCCATTTTAGCCGCAGGGGTGCCTTCACGGATTGAATATAAAAATGTAAAAGCTGAATCAAATCTTACCTTTTTTACTATATCTAAAGTATGTTCAAAATCATCTTCTGTTTCACCTGGGAATCCAACTATTATATCTGTTGTTAGTGATATATTAGGCACTTCCTTTTTAAGTTTGTTTACTAAATTTAAATATTGCTCTTTAGTATATTTTCTATTCATTCTTTTTAATACTTGATTACTGCCAGCTTGAAAAGGAAGATGCAAGTGCTCACAAACTTTTTCACAGTCCCTGATAGCATAAATTAATTCATCAGATAAATCTTTAGGATGAGATGTCATAAACCTTATTCTTTCAACACCTTCTATTTTGTTAATTTCACCCAATAATTCAGCAAATGTAACTTTTTTGTCTAAAGTTTTACCATATGAGTTAACATTTTGCCCTAATAATGTTATTTCTTTATAACCTTTTTTTGCTAATTCAGTTATTTCGTCAATTATTTTTTCAGATTTCCTACTTTTTTCTCTCCCCCTTGTATAAGGAACTACGCAATATGTGCAGAAGTTATTACAACCATACATAATATTAACAAATGCTTTAAAATCATATTTTCTCTTTGAAGGTAAATTTTCTACTATATGAGCACTGTCATCCCATACATCTATAATCATTTTCTTTGCATTTTCATGTTTAGTTAACAACTGTGGAAACTCATGAACATTATGAGTTCCAAAAACAATGTCTACGTGATTATATTTTTG
>NZ_ARZA01000089.1 GCF_000387765.1 Caldisalinibacter kiritimatiensis | reverse complement strand
CAGGGGACCCTGTCCCCTACAACCCCTATTTTTTATTCTCTTACAAAATTTTCTGTACTGCTTAGGTGTAGTATTTATCCATGTTCCAGCAATTCAATGAGTTATACTTCCTATAGAATAAAAAAATACATAAGTCAGACTAGACTTATGTATCCTATTTTGCTCTAAAAGAGTTCTTTTAGGGCTTTTTCTAATCTAATTATTTTTTATATATTTCTTAAAAGTATATAGTCATTTACATTTACACCTATATCCGTGGCAATAACTGGGCATTTTGCTTTTAATAGGAAAAATATTTCTCTATCCTGCTCTGACAATGTTTCATAGTTTCCTTGCCCTTTACTTATTACTATATCTGCATTTTCATATATCTCTTTAAACTCATCACTGCATTCTTCTATGATAGTACCAGGAGCATTACATCCTGTAGTTATCAATTTAGTGTTTATATCTAATCCAGAATCTTTTGCCTCTTTTAAAGTTGCATCATTAATAATCGGTTCACTTCTTACAGCATAAACTATATTAAAATCTAATAATTCTTCTATTAAAACTTTGTCAAAAACAGTCTCTCCTGAATTATCACCAATTATTAATATAGATTTTGCTTCTTTTAATCTTTCTTTTAATTCTTTTATATGACAAATATTAAATTCTTCATCTAGTTCATTTTCAACAGCTTTTTTTATATCTATATTCTTATAAATTGCTGCATCCATTACATTTCCTACAGCAGAAATTTTCAACGCCCAATAAATTCTATCTTCTTTTTTATGTAAAAAGTTTTTTAAATAAGGATAAACTTCTTTTGCACCATCAATATTTTCTTGTTTGATATTTACATAAGGGTCGTCCGTATTTGTATATTCTTTTACTAAACTGTGCATAACTCTTCCCACTTCTGGAGCATATCTGTAATTTTCAAAATCAGTAATTACCTTTGCTGCATCTTTCATTATTCTTTTCTGTATTTCTTGATTTTCAGTAGCTAATTTTGATGCTTCTAAAACTTGTCTCAAAAAACATGGTAGACATTCTAGATAAATATTCATAATACCACCTCTTATTTTTTAGTACAACTCTAAGCATAACACTGTTATGGGCATATGTCAACTATGATTACTTCTTTTCAGAGATTTCGCATCTAATTTCCAGTAAAAACTTTACTTTCCCTTAATTTGTAATGCC
>NZ_ARZA01000088.1 GCF_000387765.1 Caldisalinibacter kiritimatiensis | reverse complement strand
TTTTAGTTTTGTCTGCCGACAGGCATGTGAAATGATAGTAGATATACTTGAAAAACTAGATGATAAGTTAATGAAAGAAAGAGATAAGAAAAAATATAGAAATAAAGGATTTAAGAAAACTACTATAAAAACAGTAATGGGTGAAATTGAATATAAACGTAGGATATATGAATATAAAACTGAAGAAGGTAAAAAGGCATATAAATATCTTTTAGATGAATATCTAAACATGGACACAATAGGACATATATCTACTAACTTAGTAGAAAAGATTGTTGACTTAGCAACAGATGAATCATATAGAAAAACCGCAGAGAAAATAACTGAAATGACAAATCAAAGTATAAGTCATTCAGCAGCTTGGAACATAATACAGAATCTAGGAGAAAAGATTAAAGAGAAA